>DAOLCX010000132.1:0-6612 GCA_035327685.1 Pirellulaceae bacterium
GCAGTAAGCTGCTACGGTACTAAACGGCGGAATTTGACAGATGGCATTGGATCTGGCGTTTTGGAATCTTCGACATAGTCTGGCGCGGACATTGTTGTCGCTATCCGGAATCGGGATTGCCATTACCTTGATTTTCGTGCAAATGGGTTTCCAGGGAGCCATAGAAAACACGGCCAATATCATCTACGGCAAGATGGATTTTGACTTGTTGTTACGATCTCGGGACTATCTTCATTTTGTCGATGCCCGACAGTTTCCTCGTTCGTTGTTTGATGAACTGGAGTCATGGTCAGACATCCAGTCCGTGCGTCCTCTGCACGTTACGCTGGGGACATGGCGGCATCCGGAGGGTGAGAATTTGCGCGGTTTGGTCATTTTGGGTGTGGACCCCAGTCAACCCGTGTTTGGCGATGAATTGATTGCTCGTGATATTCCGCGATTAACGTCGGACGAGTTTGTATTGGTAGATCGGAAATCGCATCCGGAGTTTGGCCCCCGCGACCGGCGGCGATTTGGGGATGCTGATATCGGCGTGACGACAGACATTTTTGGAAAACGTGTTGAAGTCGTGGGGCTATTTGAAATGGGGGCTGGCCTTACCGCCAATGGAGCCGTCATGACCTCGGAAGCAGGCTTCTGGCGTTTGGTTCCCCACTCCGATGGCCGTCATGTGTCGTTTGGCTTGATCAAATTGAAGCCCGGTGTTGATATCGAGACATTTCAACAGGCGGCTACTCAGGAATTGACGCGCAGCGCGCACGCCGAATCGGTCGAGTTGCTGAATCGAACGCAGGTTGTGGCGCGAGAGCGCCATCGTTGGATCGCCGAGACGCCGATCGGTTTTATCTTTATGATCAGTGTGGGCATTTCTTTTATCGTCGGGGCCGCGATCGTCTACATGGTACTGGCGACCGATGTTGCCAATCGTCTCAGCGAGTATGCGACACTCAAAGCGATGGGTTATTCGAATTTGTTTCTGTCGGGAGTCGTGCTGCGGCAGGCATTTTATTTGTCGGTGTTGTCTTTCGTGCCGGCGCTTGTAGTTTCGTTGGGAATCTATCACATCACTGCCCTGTTAGCCAATGTCCCCATCTTCATGACCTGGTCGCGATTGGTGTTTGTGATGGGATTATCATTGGGCATGTGTGGAATGTCAGGAGCTTTGGCGCTTAGAAAACTCTATCAAGCACAACCGGCCGAGTTATTTTGAGTGCACCATGATTGCGGCGATTCCTTTAGCTTGGAAGAATTTGACGAATGATGTCAGGAAATTGCTGGTGGCTGTTTCTGGCGTCTGTTTTGCCGTGATGCTCATGTTCCAGCAGCGAGGCTTTAACAACGCACTCTTTGACAGTACGGTGGAACTAGTGCGGCAAATGGACGCTGACTTGATTGTCCACAGTCAAGCTCGTTTCGCGTTGTCGAGTGAAATGCGTTTTGATCGCTTGCTAATGGACATGGTCGCAACACGTCCGGGAGTGGCCTCCGCACATCCTGTTTATATCGAACATTCGCTGGCTCAGTTGCGCCGATCAGGGCTAAAGTCGCGTCCGATTCGGGTAGTGGGTGTGGACCTTCGGCAACAGGTGTTGCTGGACCATGACGGTGCGATTGAACGTGCGCTGCTCGATTTGGATCGTCCGGGAACTGCGATCATGGACCGGCTTAGCAAGGAGAATTACGGATTTGACTTGACACCTGACAGGTCCGCCGTCGAGGTGGGTGAACTATGCGGCAAGGAAATCTCGATTGTCGGATTGTGTACCATCAGCCGCGATTTCGCCCACAACGGAAATCTGGTGATGTCCACGGAAAACTTTGCTCACTACTTTCCCTTCCGTGCTCCTGATCCGTTGGGAATTGTCGATGTGGGTTTGATTCGCAGTGCACCCGGTACCGACTTGAATCAACTCCGCCAGGATTTGAGTCTGTTTCTTCCGGACTCGGTTCGAGTTGTCTTGCGAAGCGATTTCATTAAAGACGAGATCGCGTTTTGGTACCGCAGTACTCCGATCGGCACGATTTTCCTGGTGGGCTCAATCATGGGTTTTGTAGTCGGCGTGATCATTTGCTACCAGGTTCTGGCGAACAATATTGGCGATCATATCCGCGAACTTGCGACGTTGAAGGCCATGGGATACACGAACCGATACTTTGTTCGTTTGGTGTTTTCGCAATCGTTGTTTTTAGCCGTATTGGGATTCGTGCCCGGACTGGTTCTCAGTCTGTTTTTGTATCAGTTTTATTCTGCAGCTACCGGATTGTTGATGGTGTTGACTTGGCCGCGCGTGGCCTTCATTTTTGTCCTGACGCTGGGGATGTGTTGTGTCTCGGGGTTGTTTGCGCTGCGGAAACTCTTGGCGGCAGATCCGGCCAGCCTGTTTTAAACGGCCATCGCAGATTCCGGGAACAAAAAATGGTCGAACGACGTCAATTGCTTTTGATGGGGTGCAGTATCCGGCGATCGAACCCGTAGGAGATGAGAAATGACGCTAAAAAGCCGCATGTTGGTGGTGTTGTGGGCCTTGATGTCGGTGTGTTGTGGCTCCCTCTGGACGTGCGGGCAGGGAATTTTGATCGACGATAGTGGTGATCATTTCCATTTACCTCGACCTTGGCCGCACTCGCGCCCTCGGCCTGAACCGACTCGGACCTACCACCTGCGAGAATTGTCGATCGATACTGCGATTCGAAGTCAAGTTGCCACCACTCAGGTCACGCAAGTTTTTCAGAATACCGGGTCGGTTCAAATCGAAGCTAGCTTTATCTTCCCGCTTCCGTACGACGGGGCAGTCGAGCGCATGACGTTTTTGGTGGACGGCAAGGAATATGAAGCCAAGCTGTTGTCGCGAGACGAGGCCAGGCGTATCTACGAAGGCTATGTCCGCCGCAATCAAGACCCCGCATTATTGGAATGGGTCGGCGTGGGCATGTTTAAAACCAGCGTCTTTCCCATTCCACCTGGAGCATCTCGAACGGTGTCGATACGATACTCGCAACTGCTTAAGCGCGATGGCAATTTGGTCGATTACATTTTTCCGCTTTCGACCGCCCGTTTCACGTCGAAACCCATTGACAAATTGACGTTGCGAGTTGCGATCGCTTCCGAAGAAGAAATCAAAAGTATCTACAGCCCCACCCATGACATCCAAGTGCAACGCGATGATCCGCGGAACGCTGTTGTGACCATGTCGGCTGGCCAAGTCGTTCCCACCATGGATTTTCGCTTGATGTTCAATTCGCTCCCCGGCAAGGTCTCGGCCAGCTTGATCAGTCATTGGCCAGCCGGCGAAGACCAGGGGTACTTTTTGCTCCTGGCCAGTCCCCAGTTTGAGGCAACCGAGTCCAGCGCTTCCAAACGCACGGTCATTTTCGTGGTCGATCAAAGCGGCAGTATGAGCGGCCCTAAGATTGAACAGGCTCGCCAGGCAGCGAAGTTCGTGATCAATAATCTCCGATCCGATGATCTGTTCAATATCATCCCTTACGAATCGAGAGTCGAAACCATGGCCCCTGAATTGTTGCGCTTTAACGACGAATCGCGGCAACAGGCAATCGGTTATATCAACGGTATCCAGGCAGGCGGCGGAACCAACATCCGCGACGCGCTGCAGACAGCACTCAATCAAATCTCCGACGGTTCGTCGCCCAGCTTTATCGTGTTCCTGACGGATGGATTGCCGACCGTCGGCGAAACCAACGAGTTGCGCATCGCCGAAGCCTGCCGAACAGCCAACAAGCATCGTACCCGTATCATCAGTTTCGGCGTCGGTTATGACGTCAACAGCCGACTCTTGGATCGGATCACCCGCGAAAACCACGGCGTCAGCGAATATGTGCGGCCTAATGAAGATGTCGAGGCGTCGGTCGCGCGACTGTTCTCCAAGATGTCCGCCCCGGTGCTGACCGATATCAAACTCGATTTTAAATTCGATCAAGCGCGAGTCGAATCGGGACCTCCCGTTAATCGGATTTACCCACAAGGCTTATCCGACCTGTTTGCCGGCAGCCAACTCGTGATCGTCGGTCGTTACCGTGAGTCCGGCCCGGCTCGGTTGGACCTCTCGGGCATGGTTGGCGATAAGGCGGAATCTTTTCAATTTGATTTTCAGTTCGCTGCACGTGGAACCTCGTCATCATACGGCTTTTTGGCCCAACTGTGGGCCATTCGTCGCATCGGCGAGATCATCGACCTGATAGACCTTCACGGTCGCAATGATGAGCTTATCAACGAATTGGTTGGCTTGGCCACGAAATACGGGATTGTGACCCAATATACATCGTTCCTGGCCGACGAAAACGCTGCCCCCGCACAATTGACCGATTACCGTAACAATGCGCTTTTTGCGGGCGAGTTGTTAGGCCGACTGGAGCAAGAAGCCTCTGGCAGCTTTGGGTTCGAGTCACGCGGTGAAAAACAACAAATGAAAATAGCCGACAATCTGGCTCAAATTTCCGGGCGGAGTTTCGATAGCGCCGGTGACATGTCAGCCGGTTTTGGAGGCCGTGGCGGTTTCGGTGGAGGTGGTGGCTTTGGCGCGGGTGGAGGACGTGTTGCCAACCCACTCATGGGATCATCCGAAGGAATTCGCAAGATTGGAAATGCCACGTTGTACAAACGAGGCAAAATGGTGGTTGCGGATAATGCCGTAGAACTCGATTTGGAAAAAGACGCTGACAAGATCGTGGTCCTCACACGATACTCCGACGAATATTTTGCGCTGTTGAGCAACAGCTCGTCAGAAGAGAATTTGATCCTGGCCCAACAACAACCGGACGAGGAACTGATCCTGAAAGTCCAAGGAAACTACTATCGCGTTCGATGACTCGATCTCGGCAAAAACGTGGGACAGGCTTTTTGGCCTGTCACCACACCCAAAAAGTTGCGGGTAACCTGCAGGCACGCCAAGAACACTGCACGCTTCAGGCTCCTTCATCTCTCCGGTCGTAGCGATTATTCCGCGTACAGCCGGAACTTCGCACCTGCCAGAGGCTCACTGGAACAACTTTTGATAACCATGGACTAGAGTTGTTTGCCGGACAATTCGCCCGCGCTGTGCTCGCACCCGATGAGAGCACGATGAAATCAGTACCACGTTGTGAGTCGGCCCCGATGGTCCAGCAACTTTTAGTTCCAAATACCTCCAGAACTCGCGAACGTCCAGCCTCTCTGCGTCGCGTGCTTCATGTGATCAACGGCGAGCACTATTCAGGCGCAGAGCGCGTCCAAGACCTGTTGGCAGAGTACCTGCCACAGTTTGGATTTGAAATTGGATTTGCCTGTGTCAAACCAGGGAAGTTTAAACAACTGCGAAGGTATCAAGCGGCGCCATTGATGGATGCTCCGATGCGATTTAAGTTCGATTGGCGAGCTGCCGACCGAGTGGCCGAATTCGCTGTCCAAGGGAACTATGAAGCCTTGCACGCGCATACGCCACGTTCACTTTTTGTTGCCGATCAAGTTGCCAAACGGACGGGAATGCCGTTGTATTACCATGTCCATAGTCCTGTCGGAAACGACTCCAATCGCAAGTGGGCCAATCGCATCAACACGTGGTGTGAAAAACGTTGGCTGCGGCGCGCTGAAAAAATCATTTGCGTTTCGCAAAGTCTTTCTCGATACATGCGAAATCTGGGGCATTCCGAAAACCGGTTGGTGGTGATCCCCAATGCGGTGCCGATCATGCCCCGAACAGAAATCACATTTCCCTTGGAAGGTCCATGGATACTCGGAACCATTGCTTTGTTTCGACCACGAAAAGGTCTGGAAATATTGTTGCAAGCGATGGCGGAATTGAAACTTGGCGGCTTGCCGATTCAGCTCATGGCTGTCGGCGCATTTGAAACTCCCGCTTATGAACGGCAAATCAGGAGACTGGTTCAAAACCTCAACCTGGAAGATAGAATTCAATGGACCGGCTTTGATCGGGACATCTCTCGCCGCCTAAACGAGATGCACATCATGGTTCTGCCCAGTCTCTACGGTGAAGGCTTGCCCATGGTCGTACTGGAAGCGATGGCTCAAGGTGTACCGGTGATTGCCAGCCACGTCGAAGGTATTCCCGAAGCCATCCGAGACCAGAAGGACGGACTACTTTTCGAACCCGGCGATGCCCAGCAACTTGCGTCGCAAATCAGGCACATTGTCCGTAGTCCAAACCTGTGGACCGACCTCAGCCATTCGTCCTGGCACCGCCAGCGTTCCTTCTTCTCCCCCGCCACCCAATCCCACCACCTCGCCACCCTCTACCAATCAGGGACACCCAAAAATTAATTGTTAATCAGGGACACCCAAACTCAAGAGGCTCCTGTTTGAAGACTGATCGATGGTATCGGGATTCGACGCGGCAACACATTAGGTCGAATGGCAAAACGTGTTGTGAGAGGTAATGTTCGAGGGGCTTAATTAGTCAACAATTATGCAGAACTGCTGATGCGTGACCAACGTCACCATCGCAGGCCAAATTGACATGACATCGAACTAGACTGGGCGGTCTGTTATCGAATCGCGTTAACGATCGAAAGTCAGGTAGCTGAGCTCAGTGGATTGCCCGGACATTGCATCCACTGTTGGTTTCTGCGGGTGGCTTCTGCGGCGATGTGTTCAATCGT
>DAOLCX010000133.1:0-6587 GCA_035327685.1 Pirellulaceae bacterium
AAATCCACAATTTATATGCGGTCCATGGCACGCCGCTGGCGGCGCAAGTTGAAGCAGGTGAAGTCCAATTGATGGGGCGAGACGAATTTGTCTCGGTACTGGTCGATTTTCTGGAATTGCTTCCACCGACAATGGTGGTCGAACGGGTCAGCGGCGATGCTCCCGAACAGTATTTTTTAGGGCCAAGTTGGTGCTTGGATAAACCCGGTGTGCTGCGAGCGATTGCTGCCGAGTTCGAACGCCGCGATACACGTCAGGGGAGACTTTATCAATATCAATAGGCGTTCACGTCAACTGCACCATCACGTTTAACGGCCAGTCGCTGGCGCCGCCTATTGTCGGCGAGTTACGAAACATGACTGGCGCGGCCCGCGCTTGGACTGGCACGTCCATTGTGGTGCAGAAGTGAATTGGATTATTGATTGATCAAGACGGCGTCTGCGGCCGGTCGTTAAACGAGGCGGGCAAATGGTGTGAGGGCTCGTGAGCTGGCAGCATAATTGTTAACATGTTTTGACCATTAATGCGGCCAGGACCTCGAAACGCTTGGCGGCCTTTTAGATTACTCCAAACACGAGCGTTCACAATGACTGCGACGGCGGCTGTAACGAATCAACAAATGGCGATCAATGCGGTCCGCACATTGGCGATGGATGCGGTGGAGGCGGCCAACAGTGGCCATCCAGGGACGCCCATGGCGCTGGCGCCTGTCGCTTGCCAGTTGTGGGCCAAAACACTGCGCTACGATCCGCAACACCCGCACTGGCCAGCGCGCGACCGCTTTGTCTTGTCGTGCGGACATGCCTCCATGTTGTTGTATGGATTGCTACATCTGTCTGGCGTACGCCGCTGCGACGACTCGGATCAACTGGCGGTGACCCTCGATGATATTCGGCGTTTTCGGCAATTGCACAGTCCCTGCGCCGGGCATCCGGAGTTCGGAGAAGTAACAGGAGCTGAAACCACTACGGGCCCCTTGGGTCAAGGCGTAGCCAATAGCGTGGGCATGGCGTTGGCCGCCCAATGGTTGGCAGCCAAATACAATCGGCCGGGATTTGAACTCTTCGGCTTCAATGTCTATGCGCTGTGCAGCGACGGCGACTTGATGGAAGGGATTGGTTATGAAGCTGCTTCGGTGGCCGGTCATTTGCGATTGAACAATTTGTGTTGGATTTACGACGACAACCAGATCACCATCGAAGGCCGGACGGACCTGTCGTTCAGCGATGATGTGGCGGCGCGGTTTCGGGCTTGCGGTTGGCGCACGTTGCTAGTGGAAGATGCCAACGATACCTCAGCCATCGACGAGGCCTTAGACACGGTGGCGCAAGGAAGTGACCGCCCGACATTGGTCGTTGTCCGAAGTGTGATCGGTTACGGGGCTCCGAACAAACAGGACACCGCCAGCGCCCATGGCGCACCGTTGGGTGCCGACGAGGTCCGACAAGCCAAGGAATTTTATGGCTGGCCAACAGAACCTCCGTTCTGGGTTCCGCCTGAAGCCAGCGCCTATTTCGACGAGACGATGGGGAGGCGAGGAAACGCCGCTTATAACACCTGGCAGAATACGTGGGAACGCTATCGAGCAAAGTTCCCGCAATTAGCGGCCGAGTTAGAGCTGATCTGGGAACGAAAGCTTCCTCGCGGATGGCAGAGCGAATTGGACCACGTGGATTTGGCTGGCAAGCCTACGGCGACACGGAACTGGTCTGGCAAATTCTTGCAGCAGGTTGCCAAGGCGATTCCCTGGTTGCTCGGTGGATCTGCGGACTTGGCTGAATCCAACAAGTCGTTGATTGAATTGCCTGGCACCACCAGCGTTTCCCGCGATCACTGGACGGGCAGAAACTTGCATTTTGGCGTGCGCGAACATGCTATGGCGGCGATTTGCAATGGTCTATCATTGGTGGGATTGCGGCCTTACGCAGCCACCTTTTTCGTATTTACGGACTATTTCCGCCCGGCCTTGCGACTCAGTGCCTTGATGCGTCAACCGGTTCTGTACGTGTTGACACATGATTCGATTGGGCTGGGTGAAGACGGTCCGACGCATCAACCCGTTGAGCATTTGACTGCTTGCCGGGCCATTCCGAATCTATTGGTGATTCGTCCTGCCGACGGGGCGGAAACACGATGGGCTTACGAAGCGGCCCTATCGCAACTGACGCGGCCCACTGCGATGGTGCTGACACGACAAACCGTTCCTAACTTCGATCGCCAAGTATGTGGCTCAGCTGAAGGTTTGTTGCGCGGTGGCTATGTCTTGTGGGAATCGGGGCCTGGGTGCCGCCTGATATTGATCGGCAGCGGCAGCGAGGTCGCTTTGTGTTACCAGGCCGCACAGACCCTACACGCCGAGGGGATTGCCGCGCGAGTAGTCAGCCTGCCTTGCTGGGAACTGTTCTTAGAGCAGCCAGCCGAATACCGCGAGGCCGTCTTGCCCAGTGCGTGTGCGGCGCGAATCAGCGTGGAGGCTGGTATTCGTATGGGATGGGATCAGTTCCTGGGTATCCGTGGACGGTTTGTTGGTATGGATTCGTTTGGTGCGTCCGCGCCGGCTGATGTGCTTTATCGGCATTTCGGGATCACGGTCGAACGCATTCTGGATGAGTCTCGCCAGTTGTTGAAGGAAGTAGTTTAAAAAAACGTGACCCAACGAGTTTGGTGGCAATGCTTGATTGCAGAACCATTGTCCTCAGTGGTTCATCTTTGGACGAGGGACAACCCAGATAGGGTTTCGAACAATTGAGGACAATTGTTCTACGATGTCGAGAACCTTTAAAAAAACGAAATGACTCAGTTGACAAACGCTCAATTGTTGGATGAACTTCGGGCCTTGCGGCCTTGGCATCACGATATTCAATTGACGGAGGATGTTTCCACGGGGATGGCTTATGCTGCGGGCCATGACCACGAGGGAGACGATTCCGGTGAAGACGAGCGCGGTACCGTGTCGCTGCGCAGTGAATACTTGCGACAACTGCGAGAGATTTACCCGCAGGGGCTTTCAGGCAAGCGATTGATTGACTGCGCCTGCAACGCTGGCGGTTACTGTTTCTGGGCGCGCGAGTTGGATATCGAATACGCCTTTGGATTTGACATCCGCGAACATTGGATCAAACAGGCTCGATTTGTGCAGAGTCACCGCCAAGTCTTCCCGACCGACCGATTGGAATTCGCTGTCCAAGACTTGTACAAATTGCCTGAGTTGGGCCTGGAGCCGTTTGATATTTGTATCTTCAAAGGGATCTTCTACCATTTGCCCGATCCGATCACCGGGCTGAAGATGGCCGCCGACTTGACTCGGGAATTGTTGATCTTAAACACGCAGACCACTTGGGGGTTGCCGGACGGTTACCTGAAACCGGGACGCGAGGATGTGGAACAACTGATGTCGGGCGCCTATGGGTTAAATTGGCGACCCACCGGACCGCGCGTGCTGGCACCAGTCCTGAAATGGCTGGGATTCAAGCACGCCCGACTGGTTTTCTATCAGCAGAACCCGAAAGTCCCGGAACTGGGCCGCATGTCGATTTTTGCCGCGCGCAAACCAGGTTTGTTAAACCATTTAAGCGGAATTCGTTTTCTTTTCCGCAATGGCTGATTGCGCAGCTTTTTCGGAGCGTTTGGATCGGCTGAGGAACGTTACGATTTCACCGTCTTCCATTCGATGATGGAAGTATGGCCAAATCAACGATCCCTCGAACATCCCAGCGGATTCGCGCGGCGCTCGGCGTCTTGATCCACCCCGCGTTCTTTTTCTTTTTTGTTGCCGGAGGAGTCTTGGGTGGCGCTTCGTGGTGTTGGCAACAATTTGGCTCATCTATCGATGATCGGGGCCGCTGGCAACTGGCAGAGTCAATGATCGAATTCAATTCGGGTATGCCTTGGTACTCCGAGGCCCGCTCTCAACGGCTGATTCGGCAATTGGCTGCGGAAACACGCTTGTTGACGGACCCTGCTTTAATTGAACGGGCCGTTCAAATCGTACAAGCCGAACCTTCGATTGATTCCATCGAATCGATTGAGAAGCATCGCCGCGGCGTGACCATCGTGGCTCGCTATCGTCTCCCAGTCGGTTGGATCGGCGACGATTCTCACATTCGTTTGATCGATGCGACTGGCGTTGCCGTGGTCCCGGATCGTGCAGGGACTGATTGGGTCACTGAGTTGCCTCGCCTCTTGATGCCAGACTTGCGAACGATGAGTGGCACCGACTGGATGGTATGGCCTGATTTGAGAGTACTGGAGGGGGCCGAGGTTTGCCGCGATATCGCCAGTCGAGCCAAGACGTGGGGCGTAAACCGCGTGGTGACGTATTGGCGGTTTGCGGAACGCCCGTCGCTCGATGCGCCCTGGGAGCTGTGGACTCCGAATGGCGCTCGCATTCTGTATCGCAACGCGGCGACAGCCGATTCCCTCGGGGCTCTGAAACGCCTGGCGGCTATTGATGAATGGATCACAACCAACGGCAGGTTGGATTCCATCCCCGCAGGCTACGTTTTGGACGTGCGCGACGGCCACGCCAAGATTGTTCCTCAATTGCGGGCCGCGCGTAAAGACTACAACTGGCGATAGCCCAGGTTTGCTATCTCATGGGTGGTCCGCTGGATAGTTGCTCTCCTCCCTCGTAACCGCTCACGAAATGTAGGGCGCGTGGAGCAAGTCGTTCGACAAAACACGTTCGCTTGGACGAAACGATCTGCGACACTCGCTGGGTTTCGATCGACAACAAAACGACTTGCGGAACGGACCAGAACCAAGCCTGGCCATCAATACCGTGAACGGTTACTTTTCCTCTACCTCTTGGCGGCCTTTATACCGGGTTGAGTGCAGAACTCGCCGCAGTGGTTACAATAGACACCGCCGCTCGAGGCACAATCAGCCGGAGGAGTAGACCGTTTATTTTCGTGAGCGAGGAAATTTGATGCGATTTTTGATATACAGCTCTGTTTGGTTGGTCGCATTTCTGGCAATCGGGATGTCGGCAACAAGGGCCGGGATGCAAGATCATCCCTCCATCGTGGAAGGTGCCGAGGACCTTCCCAACTTTGTGCCTGGTCGGCAACAGCTCCGCCGGGCGTTGCAACTCGCGCCTCGTTCCGGAGGCACTTCGGGACAAGTCACGATGTCCCGCCTGGTACCACACTGGTCGAGTGATGAGCGACTGTTGTGGTACCGCAAAGAACTGCCGGAGGGGCAAGTCGAGTTTATCGCGGTGGATACGGAGCTGGGGACTCGCCGCTCGGCCTTTGATCACGCGCAGTTGGCGTCCGCTTTGTCAGAAGCAGGTGTGGCTCGTATGACGGCCGACCGATTGGCGATACGCGAATTTGGATGGGACGCAGAGACGGGTTGCTGGGTGTTTCGGGCTGGGAATCGATATTGGAGTTGGGCGGACGAAAGCGCGGCGCTCACGGAGTTGACGGAACGCCCAAGTTTGTTGAGAGGACAACAGATTCGGTTTGGGACGCGAGATATCCCTACCGCCAGCGCGCGGACAGGCCCGGAGACACATGTTACGATTGTCAATGAAACTCCCGGTGAGTTGTTTTTGTATTGGCGCGACGCCAATGGAGAGCGCCGCGAATACGGTACGATCGCGGCGGGGGAATCGCGCTATCAACACACTTTCGCGGGACATGTGTGGGAAATCACCGACAACCAAGGACGTTCTTTGGGACGCTTCATGGCTGGAGAGGAAGAAGGGGTATTGGAAGTCACCGGTGTGGCTCCGCCGACTCAACGCGGACAGCGCGATGCAGGACCTCGAGAACGGCCGACTGGCCCCAGATCACCTGACGGGCGGTGGACTTATACCATTCGCGACTACAACCTGTTCGTTGCGGAAACAGGAGGCGAACCACGGCAAGTCAGTTTTGATGGGTCTGCCGACGCCAGATACGAAATGGCCCAATGGGCTCCTGATTCACGAGCATTAGTAGCTTTCCGTGTGACGCCAGCCACGACGGGCAACGTATTTCTAGTCGAGTCCTCTCCGGCGGGAGGGGGGCGCGCCCAGTTGCGCACCAACGCATACCATTTGCCCGGCGACCCGTTTCCGACTTATGAACTGAACCTATTCACGGCTGCGTCCTGGGAACAAGTCAAACCGCCGATCGATCGGATGGAATTCGGCCGGCCCCGGTTGCGCTGGTACGCGGATGGACACCGCTTCCGTTATCGGCAAGTCGATCGCGGACACCAACGCTTTCGCGTCATCGAAGTCGATGCTCATACCGGTTCGACGCGCAACCTGATTGACGAGCGAAGCGAAACATTTATTTGGACCGCCCATAGTGAACGCCCGTTCTATCACGAGATTGGCGACGAGGCCATCATCTACTCGTCCGAGCGAGATGGCTGGAACCATTTGTATTGGGTGGATGTCGACTCGGGGGAGAATCGACAACTCACGCGCGGGGAGCACGTAGTGCGCGGCATCGACCGCGTCGATGAGTCAGCGCGGCAAGTCTGGTATCGCGTCAGTGGTTTGTACGCTGAGCAGGACCCCTATTTCATTCACTTTTGCCGGATTGGGTTTGATGGCGGTCAGTTCACGGCCTTGACCGATGGGACCGGTACAC
>DAOLCX010000134.1:0-6542 GCA_035327685.1 Pirellulaceae bacterium
CCGCAACGAAAAAATGCTTGAAAAATCGGGATGATTAAGCCGGACAATCTCCAAGTCGGCGGGATTCGAGGAGTAGAAATGGGAACAGGAGTAGAAATGGGGACAGATAAGTTTGTCGGGGGACAGTTCGTCTATAGAGCCCATTCGATTCTTTCCGTCGCACTGATTGCTCCGAATTCCTTTGGGAACCCGCACCTTCAATGGAAGCGGCTGCCCAAAACGAGCTTTCGGCCGAATGAACTCGACCCCTGGCCTGGATCTCGAACGTAACACCTATTGAGCCGGTGAGACAGCTGGACGATTGACAGACCGTATGCTCATTGAGATCGATCTTCCGTTCACTGTTCGACACGCTCCCAGCGGATTTCGTCGATCAATAGACTGTATTGAGTCGCTTTTTCATGCTTGCCGATGGAACGCAATACAAGTGGTATCGTCCATTTTGCAACGGGTTGCTGGGCCGCAGCTTGTGCTGCCGCAAGAGGATCCTCCGCGTCTCCGTCTCGCATCGCCAAGTGTTCATGAACTGCTTGAAACTCGCCGAGTGCGAAGTCTTCAATGCAGGTCAAAAGCGGATCGTTTGGCGATTGCCTGATTCGGTACAAATCGATTTCTGGCCCTGTTTCACCGTCATCGCGAATCACCTGGAATTTGCCACAATAATGAGAGCCGACGAGCGTCACCGATAATCGGTACGAGCCAGGACCCGGAACGGGAATGTCAAAACAGACTTCGTGGTTCGGGCGAAACAATTCCCACCAAACGAGGTTTCCGCCCAGAGCTTGCTGGATTTCTGGTTTGTCATTGACGGGGGCCAGGATCAGGCGGCCAAACTTCACCGAAGCCGCTTTAGCCAAGTCAACCGAGTCGATCGCACCATGTTTCGCGAATTCTGAATCGACTTCTGTCGATTGCTCCCGTTCTGCTGTAAGCTCGGCACGGGCCCGTTCGTGCAGTGGTTCGTAATGGTGTAAATTCAGTTTGTAATGGAAAGCCCCAGGACTCATGCGGTGAAAATCCACAGCTTTGGTCAGATACGTCTCAGCTGCCTCGCGATTACCCGACTCGGCATGAATAACCGCCAACACGCTATTGCACCCACCATGATCGGGGCGGGCATACTCTTGCAAAATCGCCAGGGCGCGCTCCGGCTGATTCAAACCATGAAGTGCCATCCCCACATTCTCCCAAAGCGATTGTCTCCCTGCGTCACTCAAGCCGGCTACCTTGACGCCAAAACTCGTTGACGTGTCTTGCCCGGAAAGTGCTGCAAGCCACTTTTCCAGTAACTTCTCGAATTCGTGAAGATTTGACGCCGCATCAGGCCGCGCGGCACAGATGTAGCAGAGCGCGTTAAAAGCAGCGACTGCGCTGTTGGAGTGCGTGGCGTCAGCCATCGACCAATAGACCTCCCACGCTTCGCGGTAACGACGAGCCTGCAAAAAGCAATTGGCAGATGCCCTTCGCCAGGACTCGGCATAAGGGGCCAATTCGACGGCCTTCTCTAGATCTCGACAGGCGGAATCGTAATCGCCTAAAGCCTCGTAGCTCCACCCACGAAAATGAAACAGGTCGGGCAGTGCCAAACCCGACGTTATCAGTTCGTCGGCAATGGCTGCCACTTCCTGTCGTGGCGTAGCGTCCACTCGTTCAAAGAACGTATGTAACGTATCATAATCGCCAGGTTCGACGGTCAATCGATTTATCGGCACCGGAACTGCAGCCAAAGGTGCGGCAGTAGAATGCCAATCGAGTCCAAAATCGAGCAGTTGTTTGCGCACCAGTCCAAGATTCCACACGGCCGCACTGGTTTCATGACTCACCAGAATATATTGATCGTCCGGAGAAAAAGTTGCAAACCCAAACAACCGAGGCGGATCGGGATAGTTTAGCTGGGCCAACGCTTGATAATCGGAAGTGGAAACCAGTGACAATTCGCCGGGGCCGGATGGAATGGCGCAAATATCCTGATTGCTGGAGAATCCAGCCGCGAAGATGCGAATGGCAGGACGGAATCGATGCTCGACGGCCCAGTTGGTTGTATTGACAAACTGCGTCTCATGATCTGTGGACAGAATCAGATAGCGACTATCAGGTGAAAAACACACGCCACAATTCGTGCCGGATAAAGGTAACCGGGCAATGTCGCGCCCAGTATTGAGATCGCGAACGAAAACTCGGCCACCCCCAAATTGAGCCAGCCATCGCGAATCGCCGGAAATGGCATGACACAGTGTTCGAACATCCCGATGGATCCGGTGGGCGTTCCCAGTCGACCGGTCTAACAGGATCGCTTCCCAGTCCTCCAGTTCATTGGCACTTATCCAGCGTCCATTTATCGAAGAATTGAGTTGGCAAAAATTGCTCAATGAAGTCGTCAACAGTTGACGGCTTGCACCGAGGCTCAGTACACCCTGACTGAGGGAAACCGGGAACTCGAACAGTCCCAACTCGTTGCCAAGCAACAAACCGTCAGTTGCTTGATCCCATGCTAAACCAAAAGAGTCTTCAAGTCCCAGCGCACCCAACGGCGTGAGGCCGGGCAGCGACCAGAAGCGTGTGCCCTGGGCAGTTCCCATGGACAGCCAATTACCTTGCGGCCCGATTACCACTTGTGCCACATTGCCTCGCCAAATCCACCGGCAGGCGTCGCCCCCCAGGATATTGTAAAGCACAAATCCTGATGTTGTGCTGGTTGACAAACGACTGCCATCCGCAGACAGTGATGGGTGAGGCTCTGGCACCATCAATTGCTCCACGCCGGAAAAAATGTTCCAGATTCTCGTGGCGCTGTCCCAGCCTGAAGAAATCAGCAAAAACTCGTGAATCGGATGAAAGATCAACGAGTCGACTTTACCCTCATGTCCTGAAAGCACTGAAACGGGCGCGACAGTTGTCGTCGATGCCTTGGACGCCGCCGATTTAATCAGCGCCTGGACACTCCAGATTTCGATTTGCTTGTCAACCGACGTGGCCAGGTATTCGCCGGAGGCGGACCAAGCCAGTGACGGGCCCCAGCCATCAAACCATTTTTCTATCGACGCCAGTTTTTTGCCAGTGGCGACGTCGCAAATTAAAAGGTTGCTCGGCCCTCCCAGCGCAATCCGGCTTCCATCTGGCGAAAACGAGACCTGAAGAAGTTTCGGCAATTCAATGGATCGTTCAATTTCACCCGACGGCAAACGGCAGATGCTCGCTCGCCCGGCCGGATTGCCAGGGCCATGATATTCCACAACGACAAACTTTGTTGAATCGTGCGAGAACTGGAAACCGCCAATGGGATTGAAAGCCTTGAGCTCACGAACCTGGCTGTTTTGCGACAAGTCCCACAAGGTCAAACCCATTTGGCCGTTTCCCATTGCCAGGTAACGACCGTCACGACTCAATTTGGGGACGACTTCGTCATGAAAAGCAGCCTGGGTATTGAATGGGAATGGCACTCGATACAATTCCTGATCGGGCGATTCGACGGAGCGAATGGTGACGAAGTTCTGGTCGTTTTCACGTACGCGATAGGCAATCTGGCTGAAGTCCGCCGTGAAGCTGAAAAACTTGGCCGCTTCGGGCGGGGCATCACAGGAACGAATGTGTTTCAGGTCAACTTGAGCCAATGCACTAATCGTCTGTGATCTCAATCGCAGCGTATATTGATCCAGAGTATTGGTCTGCCGAGCCAATTCGATCGACTCGCGGATGGCGTCGAGCGATGCAACCTGCTGACCCGGTCGGCGACTTTTCAAGTTCAGGTCGGTGAACGCCAAACGAGATTCCAGCAAATTGCCAATCGCCTCAGATTCTGCTCGCTCAGCCCGCTCCTGCTGCACGATGGCTTCATTGGTCTTGTTGATCGCCCGTTGCTCTTGCTCGTAGGCAACTCGCTGTTCTCGCAAGGCCCAGATCGCTAATGAAATACTGATGACTGAGCCCAGGAAGAGCGCCGCGAAAATCAGGGCAGCGCTGATAACCAAACCTCGATTTCTACGGACAAATCGCGAGGCCAAGTAGGACCAGGAGGGCGGACGGGCCGTAACGGCATCGCCTTCCAGAAACCGCTTGACATCTGCTGCCAGACCGTTGGCTGTCTCGTAACGCTGCGAACGATCCTTGGCCAGGGCTTTCATAGCAATCCAGTCCAAGTCCCGACGCAAGATGGTCCGTAGCCTTTCAGGTTGTACGCTACGGAGTTGAGCCACCGATGATGAGGACTCTCCCAGACTCGATATTCTCGTACTCGGCCTGGGGGGCTCCTCATCGCGAATGATCCGCCGCATCTCATCTATTGTGGCTTTGGCAAATCGTTCCGGCATAAAGGGAGGAGATCCGGTTACCAATTCGTACAGCAGCACACCCAAAGAGTAGATATCGCTGCGTGTATCGATATCCAGACCACTGAGTTCGGCCTGTTCCGGACTCATGTAGATCGGCGTCCCGATCATAAACGAGAACCGGGTATAGACCGTCATGTGGGTTAGCCGTTGGTTAAGGGCTTTGGCCACGCCGAAATCGATCACTTTGACCACCGGTTCGCCGTCATGCAGCGTTACCAGGACATTGCTGGGCTTGATGTCGCGATGGATGATCCCTTTCTGGTGAGCGTGTTGAATGGCCTTGCAAGTATCCACAAACAGCGACAAACGTTTCTCAATGGGCAGTTTTGCAGTGTCGCAATACTTGACAATATTCATCCCCCGCACGAGTTCCATCACAAAGTAGGGCAATCCGCGCGGCGTTGTCCCGGCGTCGAATACCCGAGCGATATTGGGATGGTCCATCATGGCTAACGCCTGCCTCTCGGCGGCAAAACGGGCTACCACTTCCCGTGAGTCCATCCCCGGTTTGATGATCTTGATCGCGACTTTGCGTTCAACCGGTTCAATTTGTTCCGCAACAAAAACGTCGCCGAATCCTCCCTCGCCGATTTTTTCGAGTAACCGATAAGGCCCGATGTTGCGTTCGGTGCCGCGCAACAAGCTATTGGAACTTCCCTCGGAGGCACTTCGATTCTCGCCGCCGACATTTTGTTTGTCGTCAGGAGCAATCTCGACCAAGTGATCAGCCACCTCCGAGTTAATCAGGGGCTGATCCAGTATACTCCCGGACTGTTCATACGATCGCAATAGAATTTCGACCCGGTCTCGCAAACTCGCATCGCCAGCACAAGCGGCGCGAACAAAGTTTCTTCGCTTCTGCGGTTCGTCAATTTCAATTGCCTGCGAGAAAATCTCCAGATCACGCATGCAAGCTTGCCTTTATATCCCTTTCGCCTTTTGTTTGCTTTAACCCTGGTCTGTACACGGCCCTCACGTCAAGTGCTTTCGCGCATTCTCACGTCTTCAAAAGCCACGTGGGTACGATCCGTGAACGTGCGAAACCAAAACTCGCAAATTATTTTCGAACGCGTGGCCAGTTCAATTTTAACCCGTGGTGCAACGACGCCCAGTCACTCTGCCGTCGACCGTCCGGTTTCATCTACTACGTTCGCAAACTAGATATGAATGGGGCAACGTTACTCGTGAAATCAACCCATATTATCATTTCGTGTTATTCTTCGGCCAATGCGTCGTGCAGCCAAGCCCTGGCAAAAGCCCACCAGTTCTTGGCTGTCCGTGGTGAGATTTCCATGATTTCCGCTGCTTCGTCAATCTTTAGGCCCACGAAATATCGCAATTTAACGAGCCGCGCCACGTCGGGTTTTTCTTGTTCCAGACGGGCCAACGCTTCATCCAGCTCAAGTAACCGCTCGTCAGGCAAATCGAGAGACTGCACCGACTCCAATTCGACCCGATGCTGATTACCACCACGTTTCAGCGACTTCCGGCGCCGCGCTGCGTCGATCAAAACTCGCCGCATGGCTTCAGCAGCCGCCGCGAAAAAATGACCGCGACAATTCCAAGCTGGCATTTGATTGTTGGGAGCCAGCCGCATCCAGGCTTCATGCACCAACGCCGTCGCACCCAGCGTAATCGCCGGCGGCTGCTGCCGAATTTTCGCGGCAGCCATTCGTCGTAACTCATCGTAAACGAGCGTCAACAAGGCATCTTGGATCGACTTATCCCCTTCCCGCGCCTGTTCCAGCAACCTGGATATTTCGCTCATACCGTCACCATGAGAGAACTTTGAATTTCGGACACTTCTCGGTGCATGCAATTATACTTGTTGATCCGAAAAATAACAAAACTGTTTTGTTGTTTTAATTTGGGTTTTTTCAAGTCCTGGAACAAAAGGGGTCATTCTACTTTACCTGCGGATTTCGTTTAGGTCGAATGCTGCAAGGCCACGCACATCAAGAGCATCAAGAAGCGGTTTTGTTTACCATTTCCTGAACCGGGGTAATGGCCGTAGCGATGTCTTCATCAGGATGATAACTTTGCCGCGTTTGTGAAATTGATGCGGGAGGCTCACGAAAAGGTATCGATGCGGCTGACTGGATTTTGCCTGATGACAAATCACTTTTACCTGCTGTTGTGGCCACATGAAGATGAAGACCTGAGCCGCTGGATGCAATGGCTGATGACGTCTCACGTTCGCCGTTATCATCGGCA
>DAOLCX010000135.1:0-6529 GCA_035327685.1 Pirellulaceae bacterium
CCCCCCGCCACAATGGTTTTTGATCAGGCCCCATGTCGGCCGCTAATTCGCTGCGGCTGACACTGTCCCAATGGGATCCGCGCCATTGAGGCCAATCGTCTTGGCCGCAAGCCACCGTGGACATCCAAACCACCGCTGCGGACAGCAAATATCGTTTCAAGTCGTTCATGATTTTGTGATCCCGTAAAAATGGCGGATTATAGACAACAAAAGTTGCTGATCGTGTCACCGTTACCGTTCACGGCCCGGTAGTGATTCTACGACAGATTTCGAATCAGCCGCGGGGCATTAGCCCCGGTTCGGGCGTGCAGTTTCGCTAAAACCGGGGCTAATACCCTGCGGCTGATCGGACCGTGAATGGTTACCGGGTCTCCCAACAGTTTACCAGAAATCTAAACCCGCGTCAGGAAACAGCGGAGGTACAGCCCACAGTTATGAAGAACAATTGTCCCCAATTGTTCCGAACCCTAGCTAAACCCACCATCGTCAAGCGAGAAACAATGGAGGACAATGGTTCTCCATTCTTGCCAATCCACGAGATTCCGCAGACGGTAATTCCGCGGAATTGGGAAGACTTGAAATCGTCAATTCGTTGACCGTCAGCGTACCGGGCATTAAACTGTCTCCCTGAATGGTTTTTCGAGGAAGTGCGGCCAAGAGTGATTTGAACTGATGGATCCTCTGCGATTTACGATCGCTTGTTTGCCGCTGGCCGTTTATTGCCTGATGTTGGCACTGCTCCATTTGAGGCAACAGCCGTTTGTGACAACGGGGGCGCGCGACAGCGCGGCCTTGGGGATCGCCATCGTGGGATTGGTAGCCGTGGGCCCGATGGAGTTGTTTTTTCCGGAAGGGGCCGCAATTCATTTCGGTTTCTATATTTGGCCGCTGTTGTTTCTGTTCTACGGCCTGTGTGTTTCGCTGGTTGTGTTGTTGATGCGCCCGCGATTGGTCGTGTACAACGTGACAACCGACCAACTGCGTCCATTGCTCACCGAAATCGCGGGCGAGATGGATCAAAAAAGCCGCTGGACCGCCGACAGTTTGATTATTCCCAATCGCCGTATTCACTTGTGCGTCGAATCCGTCGAATGGCTAAACACCGTACAGATCGTCTCCACAGGTAGCCGCCAGAGCCTGGAAGGTTGGCGCGAACTGGAGTCGCGACTCAAGGCCGCATCGAAGACTGTCAAAGTTCGCCCCAGTGTCTGGGGGCTAGGCTTTTTGGTTGTCGCCATCTCGATTGCCATTGCCGGATTCGTGTGGATGGCGTTGGACACGCAATCCGTCGCTCAAGTGTGGCGAGATCTGTTGCGGCAATGACCCGTCCAGTCGATTTTCGTCCCTCGGCAAGTCTGGTTGACCTGCGATATCGCGCCGACATCGTGGCCGCCTTGCGCAGCTTTTTCCTCGAGCAAGGTTTCTGGGAAGTGGAAACGCCCATTCTCTCCAGCGATGTTATTGCCGACACCTTTATTGACCCAATCGCGGTGCCGCGCGCGGCGTTGGAAGACCTTGGATCACGCCTGCCTGTTGAGTTGTTTTTGCAGACGTCACCAGAGTTTGCCATGAAACGGCTGCTGGCGGCAGGAGCTGACCGGATTTTTCAAATCTGCAAAGCATTTCGCGCTGGAGAACGCGGTTCCCAACACAATCCGGAATTCACGATATTGGAATGGTATCATGCAGATGACTATCCAGAGGGCCTCAAGCTGCTCGCCAAATTGACAGAGCGATTGTGGCCTGTGCAACCTTGCCGCGTAGTTACTTATTGCCAATTGTTTGAGCAGCACTTTGGCTTGGATCCTTTGGATGTCGCGCCTCAGCAATTACACCGTGTCGTTCTGGACCGGCTGTCAGTCGATGTCGCGCGAGTGCAAGGCTGGGATCGCGACGATTGCTTGACATCGTTGCTGGCGGAAATACAAACTCAACTTGGCCACGAGGCACCGATGATCGTCTGCGATTGGCCGGTCAGCCAGGCCGCGTTGGCCCGCGCAAAACCTACTGAGCCTCGCCTGGCCGAGCGGTTTGAGTTATACGTTCAGGGAATGGAACTGGCCAATGGCTATTGCGAGCTGACGGATCCGGACGAACTTCTGCGTCGGATGCAAGAGGCCAATCGAAAGCGAGTCGCCTCCGGTCGGCGGGCGGTCCCTGTTGAATCTCGGTTACTGGCAGCCATGCGAGCGGGCTTGCCTTCTTCTTGCGGCGTGGCCCTGGGAGTCGATCGACTGGTCATGGTGCTCTTGAACAAGTCCTCCATCGACCAGGTCATCCCCTTCCCAATCGAGTCAGCGTAATGTACCAGCCGGCGTCCGCGCCGGTTCATTGTCTGGTACGGCCGAACGTTAAACCGACGGCCGAGTTAGTTTCGCTTTCGAGTCTGCCAAAGCTATTGTAAACCCGGTGGTTGAGGATGGCGTAGCCGGGGTTGAAGGTCATTGCACTGACCTAGACCCGCGACTCCGTTCACTTGCATTATAAAAACTGACGCAACGATTCGCTGTAGATCTTGGAGTACATGGTGATGATCGCGAAACCCATCAAGGCTGCAACCAACAGGAATACCAACACAAACCCGACCGTGCTGATGGTTTTCAAGTTGCGTTCCGCGGTCTCTTGCAGGTTGTGCGAAGCCCGCTCCAAGGTCTCGGCTAATTGGCCGGCGACTTCACCTGTATGAATGTAAGTCAGAAAATCGTCCGGAAAAGCTTGCGTGTCTCGAAAAGCCTGAAAATACGTCTGGCCTCGGATCAGGTTTCTCTCCACCGATTCGCGCTGCGCCAGGTAATAATAATTCTGAGTGGCATCCAGCGCCAGCCGACTAGCTTCCACTGGATTCATTCCAGCATTGTCTGCAATCGACAAGGACCAGGCAAAGCGGGACAACGCCAAGGACTCAATGGTCTTCCCTACCACTGGAATCCGCCGAGCGAGCTTCATGGGTAACAGGCCAAACCAGCCTCTCAATGTACCGATGATCAGAATCGCCAGCCCACCTACACAACAAGTGACCACAAAACAATAAAAACGAAAGTTCCCCGCCGCGTTCCAACCAAAACCAAACCAATCGATGGACTTCATGCCTTGTGACTCCAACAGCCAGCCCATGAGTGAAATTAACAACCCGATCACAAAAATAGCTGCCGCCAGTTCGAACACGGGCCAGGCAATCGCCTGCAAGAATCGCGTGCGGAATCGGACCAGTTCTTCGTAGTGATGGGCCAGTTTGGTAAACGACTCTTCCAGACGGCCTCCCGCTTCGCCGGCGCGAACGATCGACAACACCAACGGAGGAAAGGTGTCACCGAGCTGTTGCATTGACTCGGTTAACGTTCGACCTTCCCCGATGTAACTCAACAGACGGCGCATCGCCTGGCGAAACCCAGGTGAACCGCGATGGGTCTCATGCTCAACCGTTGATCGCAAGTCCAAGCCGGCCGAATAACCGGCGGCCAGACGATGAAACAGTGAGGCCATCTGGGACTTGTACAGGGGAGCCATGCGGGGAGTACCTTCCGTTTGACCAGAACAACCATTGCAATCGCCCCAAGGCGCATTCGCCACGAGCCGCGAACAACACAGTTTTCCCAAGTGGGCTGTTTTTTTATGTTGAACAGTATATCCGAACTTTTAGAATAGACAAAAGGCTAAGGAATCGATGACGGAACCGTTGCAATTACTGGCTTGCCAGGAAATTCACGTTCACTTGCCTGGTCAGATACGGGTGTGGTTCCATTTCACCCCACGGTGTGGAATCCGCCCCCAGCGCAGTTTGAGGATGTTGAGAGGTATTCACCATGAAAAGGCCGCTGCTGTACATTGTCTTTGCCATCCTGGTTTCTACAGGGTCAGTTCCATCAACTCAGGCTGACTGGAAAGCGGACATTGGATGGAACCAATTGTTCGCTGAGAAGGGTGCCTCGCTGGAGAATGGAGCGGGGATTGTAGTTTCGATGGCCGAGGCTCCGGTCGGTGGCAATTATATGCCCAACGTCGGCGGGGGGCAGTACACCGGAAAAACTATCGTTAACGGCAGCGGAGGATCTTCCGGCGTTTCAGGCCATGCCAACGGCGTTGCCCAAATCTTTTTTGGCAATACGCTCAGCATTGCGCCGGGCGTAACCCACATCACCGTGTACAACGCCAATGATTGGATTAACAATCAACTGAATACTGCCTCCGGCGGGGATCCAGTACCTCTGCCATTCAAAGTCCAAAACCACAGTTGGATCAGCTTGGGAACAAGTGGCATCGACAATGTTTCGCGCCGGATCGACTTTGTCATCAACCAGCATCAAACAACGATGGTCGGAGGAGTCAATAATGGCACCGGGAGCAACTTCCCCACTTTGCTGGCCAGCGCCTACAACGCGATCAACGTCGGGCGCAGCGACGGAGATCATTCCACGGGAACGACCACGGTCTATGGTCCCGGTCGGAATCGACCGGATATTGTCGCCCCGGGGACCACGACCAGCCAGGCCACGCCGATGGTCAGTTCGACTGCCGCCTTGCTGCACCAAAAGGCACTGGGTACCGATGCTGGCCGAGCGGATGTGATGCGTGCAGTAATTTTGTCTGGTGCGACCAAACATCAGTTTCCGGGGTGGAGCCGCACTCAACTGCAACCCATGGATACCGTTTATGGTGCCGGGCAAGTCAATGTTTACAACAGCTACAAAATCCTGGAAGGGGGACCATTCACTGGCTCCACCTCATCCGGCTCCAGCCCGGTGGGTTGGCGAGGATGGGATTACCGGGCCTCGATTGTCTCAGGCCAGGACGTTTATTACGAATTCGTCGTCCCCCACAACGGAATCGTCACCGATTTTTCAGTGACGCTGACTTGGAATATGATCATCACCGATACTCATCCTGATCCCAATATTTTTGCTCCGATCGAGTTCTTGGGGAATCTGGATATGAGGTTTTACGATTCGACGGGAGCCTGGCTCGGCAATCAATTGGACGCCAGCCTGGCCACTGTTGGAAACATCGAGCATCTGTATTTTTCGTCATTGGGACCGGGACATTACACATTGAGGGTCAGTTCCGATGTTTCGCGAGACTTTGCCTTGGCCTGGCACGGAACGTTGACCATCCCAGAACCAGCCGTTGGCCTGTTGATTTCGGCCTTGCTGAGTTTGTTTGCCTTGAAACGTGGCCGCAGAACGCGATAATAGAAGGGGCAAAGATTGTAGAACAATGTCGCGAATGGTTGCAAAAAAAGGAACGTCGCGTGATCGTGGTCACACCAAAACATGTTTCTTGGCCCCTGTTGCTCGCGTGGGCTTTGGCGATTGGCGTTGATCGGCCTACAGGCTTTGCCCAAGAGGCCGGCGATGCCATAGAGATTCTCGCTTCCGGCGGGAAGCTGACGGGGCGCATCGACCCGAATTTATCTTCCGGCAATTCACGTAGCGGACAGGTGGCGTTGGTCACGGAGTCCGGTGGGACGATCGTATTGGACGTGGGAAGCACCGCGCGGATCGTCCAAAACCATCAAGCCGCCATCGACGCATACCACGAATTTGTCCGTGAT
The DNA here is from genome assembly GCA_035327685.1 of Pirellulaceae bacterium. Taxonomy (GTDB): domain Bacteria; phylum Planctomycetota; class Planctomycetia; order Pirellulales; family Pirellulaceae; genus BJ22. Next base: position 5,549 of record DAOLCX010000135.1, read on the forward strand.
TTGCAGGATACCCCTGAAGATCACTGGCGCGCCGTGGAATGGTGCTTGGCACAATCCAGCGGGCGAATCGTCTTCGAGCGGTATTTGCGAACTCACTTGTTGCGAATTGTGGACTTGGATATTCACGACAAGAAAGCCGCCGGTATGCTCAACGGTTTGCCTTATCCGGTCCAATTAGTGCAACATAACAACCGGTGGGTGGACGAGCGATTGTTGATGGCAGCGCACGGATATCGTTACGACCGGCGCTGGGGGTCGCATTTGCAATCAGCGGTTTCGGCCGAACTTCGCCATCGCGAGCAGTCCAAAAAGGAATTCTTAGCGGCATATCGACGCTGGGAACAGCAAGCCAGAACGATGGATCGACTGTCGGCGGGCCGAGCATTGGACCAGTTAGTCCGTGACTTTCCTTCTGCCCTGGCTCAGCTTGAAGAATTGGCCAAAAAGGAAAAACTGCCTGAAAAGCGATTGGCGATGGTGGAGGCAATCGGCACATCGCCGACTCAAGCGGCTGGCAATGCCCTGTTGATTTTCGCGATCGAAGATCCCGAGCCGCAAATACGCGACCGAGCCCAGTCTCTTCTCCTGCAGCCCCATTACAATCGGGTGGCCTTGGTCGATCGATTGCGAGGGTATCTGGGTCGAAAGGAGAATGACTATGTGCAAAGGGCCGGTGTGTTGATGGGTGAAATCGGAACTTTCAACGCCGTGTTGCCGCTGATCAGCGCTCTCCGCACCAAGCACACGATTCCGAATCCACTCGCGCAACCACAAGGCCAAATGAACATGTCATTTGGCAATCAAGGGATCGGTTTTCAACCCGGTGGAAGTGGGCAGCCCAAAGAGATTACTCGCGAGATTGAGAATGCGGCGGTGCTGTCGGCGCTGCGGAAGATTTCGCAACCGCTGTCTCCCCCCGACTTCGGGTTTGACAAATCTCGCTGGTCGTCCTGGTACGCCCAGATCATGAGCTCTGGCAAA
>DAOLCX010000136.1:0-6519 GCA_035327685.1 Pirellulaceae bacterium
GAGCAGGGATACATGTGCGGGGCGGGGAGTGCGGGGAAGTGAAGAGGCAAACATTGTGCGGGAACGAGCAGTCAGGGCTCGCGGGGAGCCTGGCGTAACTCGCGGAACAGAGAAGTTTTAATATTGGGGGATGTCGCCATGGCTATTCGCCGCTTGGGACAGGTCTTAGTCGATTTGGGATTTGTCACCGACGAGCAATTAGAAATGCTGGTCGAGGAACAAAGCCAAAATCCTGCTCAGAAAATTGGGCGGATCGCCGAAGACATGGGCCTGATCAGCGACGATCAACTCGTGCAGGCTTTGGCCGAGCAGTTTGGCTTGCAAACTGTTGATCTGGAAGGTGTGGTGCCGCCGGATGACGCGCGGGAAGCGATCACCGATGCGATGGCCCAGTTGTACCGAGTGATTCCACTCCATTTGAGCGATGGCGTGCTGACTCTGGCCGTATGCGATCCACAAAACCTGGGAATCCAGGACGAGCTCCGCCGGTTTTTAGGCTACGAGATCCGTTTGCTGGTCGCGTCGGAATCGCAAATTCTGCGGTGCATCGACAAGTACTTCAACGCGGAAGTCGAAAGCATCGAGAAGATTATCGAGGAGTTGCATCGGGATGACGACCTGAAGAAAGCCAGTGCCAAGTTGGCTGGCGACGGCCCGATCAACTTGTCGGATGTTTCCGAATTGGTCGATAGCGCTCCCGTCCGAAAATTGTTGAACATGGTGTTGTTGCTGGCGATCAAAGACCACGCCAGCGACGTGCATTTTGAGCCGTTCGAAGACGAGTTCCGGATTCGGATCAAGGCGGAAGGCGTGTTGTATGAAATGGTTCCGCCGCCGCGGCATCTGGCCTTTGCCATCACTACGCGGGTTAAGGTGATGGCCAATTTGGACATCGCCGAGCGGCGGTTGCCTCAAGATGGTCGAATCGAGTTGACCGTGGGTGGACACCCCATCGATTTGCGGGTCAGTGTTTTGCCGACCATGTTTGGCGAAAGTGTGGTCTGTCGAATTCTGGATCGGAGCGTGGTCTCGCTCGACTTGAACAATGTCGGGATGGACGCTCCGACCATGGCCGCCTTTCGCAAGGTGATCAACAAACCCAACGGCATTATTCTGGTGACGGGACCGACAGGCTCTGGCAAGACCACCACGTTGTATTCGGCTCTTTCGGAATTGAACAACATCGAAGACAAAATCATCACCACCGAGGACCCGGTGGAATACGACATCGACGGCATCATACAAATCCCGATCGATGAAGATATCGACGTTACGTTTGCCAAATGCCTGCGGGCGATATTGCGGCAAGACCCCGACAAGATCCTGGTGGGTGAAATTCGGGATCTGGAAACGGCGGAGATCGCCGTCCAGGCTTCGCTGACCGGCCACACCGTGTTCAGCACGCTTCACACCAACGATGCGCCGACGACCGTCACACGGTTAAAGGATATGGGCGTGCCGACGTTTTTGATTACAGCCACGTTGGAAGCCATCCTGGCCCAGCGTCTGGTCCGCCGCATCTGCCCGGAATGCCGTGAGCCTGTAGAACCGCCAGACGAGATGCTGATCGAATTGCAGATTCCGCGCGAGTCGCTCAACGGCCGCACGTTTTTTCGCGGCAGTGGCTGCAATAGCTGTAATAACACGGGATACAAAGGCCGGATCGGCCTGTTTGAATTGATGATCCTGGACGACGAATTGCGCGACTTGATTTTGGCCAACGCATCGGCAGATGATCTGCGCGATCTGGCCATTACCAAAGGCATGCGACCGTTGCGCCAGGCGGGGATCGATTTCGTTTTCGATGGCAAAACGACTGCCGAAGAAGTCATCCGTGAAACCATCTTGGAGGCTTGAGCACCATGCCGACTTTTCAATTTGAAGCAATGGACCCGCAGGGTCAGGAGATTCGCGACGTCATTGAAGCCCAAACCCAGGAGGAAGCGCAAGCGACCATCCGTTCGATGGGCTATTTTGTCACGAAGATCGTGGCGCAAAAATCCGGTCGGGCCGGAGGGCGGGTTGGATCGCGCCGTCGCAAGTCGTTTGCCATTGGTGGAGCGGGAGGCAAGCGGATGGTGACCTTTACGCGCCAATTGTCGATTCTACAAGATGCCGGGTTGCCCATTCTGCGCAGTTTGAGAATTCTCGAACAACAATCGACACCCGGAGCCTTGAAGAACGCGCTGATCGATGTCTGCGATGAAATTGAAGGTGGTGCTTCGTTGTCGGAAGCGCTCTCCAAATCGCCGCGCGTCTTTGACCGCTTGTATGTGAATATGGTCAAGGCCGGTGAAGCCGGCGGCTCGTTGGAAGTGATTCTCCGCCGTTTAGCCGAGTTCAAAGAGCGCACGCAATCGCTGAAGAACAAAGTGATCGGGGCCTTGATCTATCCGATTTTGGTGGTATTGGCGACCGTCGGTATCTTGACGTTTATCATGATCCGCGTGATCCCGGAATTCAAAAAGATCTTCGATGATTTCCAGTTGGAATTGCCGCCGATGACGCAGTTGTTGATGGCAATCTCGGAGCGGGCCGTCAAGATGTGGTTCCTGATTCCGTTGGTCCCGATTGTGATTGTGCTGTTCGTTTATTTAATTTGCTGGTTCCGGGCCGGTCGGATGGGATGGCACTTGTATTTGTTGAAATTCCCCGTCGTGGGCCGGTTGGTGGAAAAGAGCAACCTGGCTCGGACGACGCGAACGTTGGGCGCCCTGGTGGCCAGCGGTGTCCCCATTATTGAAGGTCTGACGATTACTCGTGAGACCTCCGGGAACGCGATGTACGAAAAGATCTACTCGCGGATTACGGACGCCATTCGGGATGGGGACACGATTGCCAATCCGATGAAACAGTATGCCAAGACCCGGTTTCATCCCGTGGCGGCGTTTTTCTTTTTTGCAACGTGCGCGCTTCCGCCATTGGCCGTGCTGTTTATCAAACCGGACTTTTGGGCGTTTGTTCTGTACGGCTGCGGCGCGTTGGGCATGGTCGGCCTGCTGTGGTATTTCCTGGTCTTCCGCCGCCCGGTGATTGAATCACTGGTGGTCAACATGGTCGATGTTGGCGAAGAGACAGGCGAACTGGACGTGATGTTGTACAAAGTGGCCGACTACTACGAAGAAGAAGTGCGAACGATTACGGACGGCATGCTGAAATTGATCGAACCGATCATGATTATCATCTTGGGTTTGGCCGTGTTGTTCATCGTGGTGTCGTTGTTCTTGCCGTTGATCAGCATCATCGGTGGTTTGAGTGGCGGCAAGCTGAAGGGTGGTTAAACCCGCGCTCGATGCTCGTGTTGGAGAGTAGGTCTGCATCGGTCAACGGAAACGTTGCCGTTCAGGGGAGTGGGTGGAAACGCATGAGTGTAGAACAATTGTCCTCAATTGTTCGCTTCTCGGCGATGGTAAACCTCAGCCAGGGTATCGAACCATTGAGGACATTTGTTCTCGTTGCCATACACGGCCAGGCGAAAACGGCCCGGTTGGCATGGGGTCAATGCCGAGATGTTGGCCGTTTTCGTGGCCACTGATTGAAAAAAGACAGATTGGCGCGCAGTTTGCGGAGTTAGATTTGGTTCAAGTAATCCATGGGGATTAAGGAGCATTTTGAGACATGACGACCAGAAATGAGACGCGAGGACTTGGGGGTTCAGTTCGTGCCGGTTTTACACTGGTCGAGCTATTGGTGGCGATGTCCATCATCGCTGTTTTGGTCAGCTTGGGGACAGCGGCCTACATCCGGGCCTTGTGGCGCGCTCAAGAAGTTGAGGTGACAACCAAGTTATCTCAGTTGGATGCTGCGATTGAAGCGTTCAAGTCCAAGTACGGATTTTATCCACCGGATTTCACACGGATTAACAACGTCAATGAGTTTGTACCCTACTTGAACCGCATTGCGCCTAATCATGCGTACAACATGGCCCAGCTCAACGTCTGGTGGAATCAGGTAGGTCAAGAGATACAGACTCGCGGGCCGCTGGTCTCGTATGTGTTCTGGTTGTCCGGGTTATCCAAAAACAAGCAGTTCCCGTTGTCGAACCCCTACACAGGCCATCCCTTGGTTGCGTATAACGCCGCTTTGCATGCTGATGGCAGTCCCACGGTTGACGCGAGCAACAACCCCATCGTCATCGAGCGCGAGGTGTTTTTTGATTTCGAACATCCTCGGTTGATTTTTGCTGGCCCACAAAATCAGGTGGCTGGCTACAGCCAGTTTTCTGGAACTCCCGACCCGATGGTCTATTTTGAAATCGGCAGCATTCCCATTTCCAACAACGCGGCCGCGATTCCAGCCGTAAATGTGATTACCTCCAAAGGGAACTATGTGGTGCGGCCCTACTTTGACCCGGCGAAGATTCCCGCTGTTGCTCTCACTGAACAGCTCCAGCGCCGCGAATCATTTCAGTTGATCGCCGCTGGAATGGATGGCCATTTTTCAATTGTTGGGCAGCCGACCACCCAGGATCCGCGAGATGCCAACAAGTTTGAGCGAGACAATTTGGTGAATTTTGTGGATGGCGCCAAGCTTGAGATTTTGATCTTCGCCCAACCTTAGCTGTAGATCGTGAGATGAATAGAGGCAGCCACATGATACCGAAGCTCGACCGCGCAGCGCGAAGTGATCAAATTCGTTTCGGCGCTGGGCACAGCGGATTCACGTTGCTGGAGTTGTTGTTGGCGATTTCGGCGATTGCGGTCCTTTCGACCATGGCCCTGGTGATTATGCGCGGCGTCCAGGACGACGCCCGAGCGTCGCGCACGCGGACGATCATCCAGCGTTGTCAGGCTATTTTGCAAAGCCGCCTCGAATCGTATGAAACGCGGATGATGCCGTTTCGGGCTGGTCAAGTTGAACCCGGTGCGAATCTGGCTCAACACCGCCATCTGCGGAGCAGGACCTTGGTGGAATGGCTGCGGGCCGAGATGCCCTGTTACCAGCGTTATCTTTGGTATTACCCCAGTTGGGAGTCGCAATCGGAATTCTTGGGCGTCCCTTCTACTCACCCACAGTTTTGGCCGAATGGCGATCCAGCGATGGGGCTAGACTGGGTGAACCGTTATGAAGCCCTGATGCAGGCCCGGATTCCCGCAGCGGTGATTGCCAACCGGCTGACATTAGGCTTGCCTGCGGACGGATTGCCGGGGGACTCACCTGGAAACCCTCCGCCAAACAACAATGACCCTTATAATCCTGCACATTGGCTGCCAACCTATCATCGGAATAATCAGATTTATGCGGCGCTGGACAATTCGCCGAATTCGGTGGAATGGGAAAACACACTATGGGAGGGTGCCGAATGTTTGTACGCCATTCTGCACAACACCTGGTATAACGGGCAGCGCGGCACTGCGTTTTTGAGTCAAAACGAAATCGGCCGCCGGACGACTACCAGTCCTCCAGCAGTGCTCGATGCCTGGGGGCGTCCCTTGTACTTTATGGTGCGAAGGAATCTGGATGTCGATCGGAATGGAGATGGAGTGATTGACAATGCAGACCGAGATGTCAACGGCGATGGTGTTGTCGATCACCTCGATACGATTCTCGATCCGCGCATCTCGATCACTCTGGACGAAGTGATCATTGAGGTCTTTTCAACGAGATCGTGGGAGTTTTAGATGTTGGCTTGCACTTTGAATTCGCCAGTGAAGCGCAGCGCGGCATCGCGCATGGCTTTCACCATGATCGAGTTGCTGGTCGTGATTGCAGTGATGGTCTTGTTGGCCGTTTTGCTCATCCCGCAAATCCGGGTGATAAGCAAGGATCGGACTCTGCGCGAATCGGCGCGCGTCGTTTCGGCGACGATTGTCGAAGCAGTTGAACGGGCGCGAGTCGAAGGGAGCGCTGGCGTGGTCTTGGTCCGCAATCCGCGTTTTTATCGATATGTCGATAATGTGGGGACGCTAGCCGATCCGCAAGGGGCCCGCATCTTTTACGCATGTTACTCCCTGTTCCAGCTCAAGAATCTGCCTCCTTACGTGGGGAATTATATTAGTGATCGCGCGCTGTTCCTGAATCCGATTCCCGGCAATACCACGTTCGACGTGGTTGTACCGGCGCCGTACGACAATAACATTCGGATTGAGACGGGGACGTATTTGCAACTCGGCGGCAGCCCAAATAAATATATGATCGAAGCGGTCAATGTGTTGGCAGTTCCCCCCTTTCCGTTGGCCCCCGAAAACCTCGTGCAAATCACGTTTTCTGTGCGCCCGTTTCAGTCGGGCCCTCCGGCTGGACATGGACAGGCGATGACTTTCAAAATCCATCGCCGCCCCAAAGTGATGATGAACACGGAAGTCAGTTTGCCGCGCGGCTATTTTATTAATCTCAATTATTCGGGCGATTTGGAATCGTCAATGATCGATCCGGACAACAACGATTTTACCTGGACCTGGTTTACGCAAAGTTTGCCTGTAGTTCCCTTGCCTGCTCCCCAGAATTTTCACGACCCGAACATGGAGCCCATTTATATTCTGTTTGATTCTGACGGCAGCGTCGATCGCGTCCTGCCCA
>DAOLCX010000137.1:0-6497 GCA_035327685.1 Pirellulaceae bacterium
ACCAGGAACATCGGGGCCGCCGCCACACCGAATGGGAGCACAGCCCACACTGGCCCACCAGAACATCATCCCAGCGAGCAATGTGACCAAAGTTCGAGAGGTTGTAACTGCGCTTCTCATACAATCATATCCTACGATCCCCGTCAGTCATTCGCGTCCGATGCAACGTTTCACAAGGCAATACGCCTGTTGACAAAGGGAGTTGACCCATTCACAACAAACTTCCAGGCAGTTACCGTCCACCTCGATCGGAGATCGTTTCCAATAGTATGCCATCTAACATCGACTCGATCGATCTGAGCTGTTCGTTTGCCCGTCGTTCAATCGCGTTGCGATCCTCCAAAGCAAGATTTAAATCCTTGGTCAAGCGGGCCAGTTGATGATTCAGGTCTCTGATGCGGTCGATGGCTTGGCTCAATTCATCGCCTATTCGCCGGGATGCAGCCCGGGCATCTTCGAGTTCTTTGTTGCGAGTTTCCAACTCATGATGGGCGCGCCCCAACGCATCCCGTAACCGCTGGTTTTCCTCCATCATTTCCAATGCGCGTTCGGTTGCGGTGGCTGGCTGCGGATTCAGTTGGCGACCTTGAAACGTGGAGCCGTACTGCAAATAACCTTGACCTGAAGAACTTGGTTCGGCATATTCTCGAACCGATGGCAAATCCCCCATCGATTCCCACTGTCGCGGATCGTTGGCGCCCGGCACTACGGGGGAAGGCACAGAGGGTCTATTCTCTGCTTGAGGCGGCAGGTTGGTTGAAGGAGGTAGATAGATAGGCTCCGGGTGTCCGTCAGGAAATCCATAGCCGGGAAGTCCGAAATACGGCGGACCGTACATGGACGGCTGACCCATCGTTGCATCGTAAGGGTTGTAACCTGGTGTGAATGGTTGCGGAGGGTTCTGATAGACACGCGGTGCGGGCTGTTGAAAACGCACAGGTTGGACAGTTTCATCGCCCGCATGCGGCGGCGTCAGTGTGTTATTGCCTACGGGACCTGAGTTTTCGTTTTTCGGCGGATTCGAGGAGTCCTGTTGGGAACCAGCAAGCGGATTCCGCCGCGCAAAAGGTCGAGGCCAGGAAACGGATCTCCGGCTGATTCCTTCCGAGTCTTGCCCGAAAGCGGCGGACTCCGCCAAACACCAAAGTGCCGACGCACTCACGGCGATAGCCGCCAACAATGGCATGCGATTACACAAAGTCCCAGTGGCATTGATCATTGGTTTGCAGGCTCTCATCAATTATTCGTACTCACACTGAATTACAATCCGCTCGCCACAACTACATTGAATCTCGATGGCCTTGACGGTATCCCCGTCTCGATGGAGTTTGACTTCGCTGGGTTGGCGATCCCGGCACCCCACCACGACCTTGTCAGGACGCTCCGATTTTGCCACGCGCGAGCGATGGATAATATTACTGGTTGGCATATTGGATCATCTCCTTCAAACGAAACTTGGCGGCAGCCAGAATTCGAGAAGCCCGCGACTCCGAAACTCCGATTACTTCACCGATTTCGGACAGCGTCAGGTCTTCGGTGAAATACAAAGTCAACACCAAACGTTCGCGGTCGGGTAAGCGTTCAATACAATGGGCGACCTGGACCTTGAGTTCTCTCAATTCCACATCGGATTCGGGAGAATCGACTTGATGTTTCCAGCTCGTGTGAATATGGCAGAATAAGTCGTTCCAGCTTTGTGGTTGCATGAACCGCAGGGCTTCCAACACTTCACAAACGGTAGCTAGAGTCAGACCGGTAGCTTCTGCCAATTGCTCAGGTGTGACGGGTCCTTGCAACGAATCGTAGGCCCGTTTGACGACATCGATATGTTCGATGACTTGTTGCGGGACCAATGAATTTCGCCGCAACTCGTCGATGACCGCTCCACGAATTCGAGGAAATGCAAAGGTCCTGAATTTCACGCCCAGACTGGCATCGTAGTTGTGGGCGGCTTCCACCAACCCGGTCAATCCCGCTTGTTCCAGGTTCTCCCGGTCGATGTGCTCGGGCAATCCGACGGTCAGCGTGCTTACAATCTTTCTGGCGTAGTCCAGGTGATCGAGAATCAATTTTTCTCGCGCACCACCTGGCGAGGCGCGCTGGTAAGCTTGTGCTGCAGTATGGACAGGATGGCTCATAGGCTTCTCGCCAGGGAACGCCAACATGAAGTGATGTTCATATCAACGTCTCCGATGGCAGTCCTCCGCTAGGAATTTGAATTTGCCATTTGCACCACACCCATCCCAAACGAGACGAGTACGCCCATCAAAGCTCCCGAAAGTAGCGCCCGCCACAAAATCACATGAGGTTCGAGTCCCACGGTCATGCCAATCAGGGTCACCACACAACCCGTCAATAATCCACAGGCTGCCGCCTTGCCGCGCTGGCGGCGCCGTCTGCGTACTCCAATCGTCGATTCGATTCTCATGTCTGGTCTCTTGCCGACTAGGCAGCGTCACCAAAAACTGCAGGATGGTCCGTACCGGCTGCTGGCGGTACTTCCCCATACACTTCCTGATAACGGATCATCGCTACGGGTTCAATCAACATGTCCACCGGAACTTCGTTGTAGGCAATGAACGAAACTGCTGGCAGCGAACGCTGGGTTGTCAAACGAATCGCACGTCGAATCGTCGAATCGACTAAGGCGGCCGCCGGTTCGTTCCTGGCCGACGCCACATTCCAGGCCTGTTGGTATTTATCGATCAAACGAGTCAATTGATTCGGTTGAAACGCTATCATTTCACCGTTTAGGCTCTCGCGGAGCGTATGTTGCAGTTTTGGGTCCAGTAAAATGACGCGAACTCGACCGCTGGCATCTCGAAACCGGTCCACAATAGCCGCTCCGATATCCTGCCGCACCCGTTCGGTCAATTCGGTTGCTGTCTTAAAGTGGACGCCGTAATGGGTGGCCGACTCAACAATCCGTTCCAACGAGGAAATGGAAACCGATTCTTGCAACAAATTGACCAGGACTTGATGCAATACCCCCATCCGCAAAGTGTCTGGCTTGATATCCGCCACAATGGTTGGCGCGTGTTCCTTGAGCTTGTCCAGCATTCGTTGCAAGTCTTCGCGGCTCAGGAGTTCGTGGGCGTGTTTTTTGAGGCATTCGCCGAGATGCGTAATCAATACCGTGGCCGCATCCACCACGGTCAGGCCCGCAATTTCTGCGCGACGACGATGGGCTTCGTCAATCCACTTGGCGGGCAGGTCGAATGCCGGATCCTTGGTATCAATCCCGGGAATGGCGGTTTCGACGCCCCCTGGATTGATGGCCAACAATCCATTGGCCTGCAGCGTCCCTCGCCCCACCTCTCGGCCACAGATCAGCAGCCGATAGTCGGACGCATCGATTTGCAAATTGTCGCGAATCCGAACATTGGGAACCCAAAATCCACATTGTTCGCCGATGTCGCGGCGCAACGATTTAACTCGTTCAGCAATGCCTTTCCCCTTTTTGGGTTCCACCATGAACAACAGCGCGGCGCCAATCTCCACGACGATCCGATCGTGTTGCAAGAACTGTTGCAAATTGGTTTCATCGGGAGCTGGGTCCACGGCACTTTGAGCAGCAATTTCTTCAGCGCGACGTTGAGCCTCCTTCTGGCGGTCCCGCATTCGCCCGCGACTGACCGCAAACAGAATCAGTCCAGACATGGCAACAAACGGCACTTTGGGCAGGCCTGGGACGAAAGCCACTAATAACAAGATTACAGCCCCGGTGATCAATGCGCGGTGCGCGACCATCACCTGACTACCGATTTCGTCTCCGAGATTCGATTCGGACGACGACTTGGTGACCAAAATACCGGCGCTGGTGGCGATGATCAGTGCAGGTATCTGAGAAACCAACCCATCGCCAATGGTCAATATGGAATAAAGTTGTATCGCTTCACCCATGGACATCCCACGAGTGCTAGCCAAAATGACACCGCCGATCAAATTGACGACCATGATCACCAGGCCAGCCACAGCATCGCCGCGGACGTATTTGCTGGCACCGTCCATGGCACCATAAAACTCGGCTTCGGATGCCAATTCTTTTCGACGGGCTTTCGCCTGCTGTTCGTTGATGGCACCGACGTTCAATTCGGCGTCAATCGCCATCTGCTTGCCGGGCATGGCATCCAAAGTGAAACGGGCGTTAACCTCCGAAATCCGCGTGGCACCTTTGGTGATCACGACGAATTGGATTGTGACCAAAATCAGAAAGATCACAAAACCGACGATCAGGCTTCCGCCCACCACGAGTTCACCGAACGTGTTGACGATCTTGCCGGCATCGCCGTTGAGCAGAATCAAGCGAGTGGTCGCCACATTCAAGGACAATCGGAACAACGTCATCAAGAGTAACAACGACGGGAATACCGAAACGTCCAGCGGCCGCTTCGCATTCAACGTCAACAAAAGCAGCATGATGGCGGAAGCCAGATTGATGGCCAAAAACATGTCCATCAGAAAGGTGGGGAGCGGGACGATCAAGACCATCAACGTCGCAAGAAATGCGATCGACAGCCAAGTGTCGCTGCGCTGGGCAAAACTGAAATTCGAGGGTGGCGCGCTGGGGCCCGACATGTCAAACTCCAAAACTCGAGACAATCGCCCGAGAAATCAAATGCCAGCCGTCCACCAATACAAATAATAATAGCTTGCACGGCGTCGAAACGACCACCGGCGGCATCATCATCATGCCCAATGACATCAACACTGTTGAAATCACCAAGTCGATAAGCAGAAAGGGAATATAGATACAAAATCCCATGATAAACGCCGTTTTCAATTCGCTGATGATAAAGGCCGGTATCAGCACCTTCAGCGGGATGTTTTCCCAGTTCGTGGACAGTGGTGTTTCCGATAATTCGACAAACAGCGCCAAATCACTCTTGCGAGTATGCACGCGCATAAAGGCATGCAGCTCTTTGGCCCCCACTTCCATCACATGCATCAGTGACTTGTCCGGCTTTTCACGTTTTTGAGCGGCCAGGAAAGGCTGGACGCCATCGCGATAAATCGCCTCAAACGTGGGTGCCATGACGAACAGAGTCAGAAACAAGGATAACCCGATCAGCACCTGATTTGGTGGAATTTCCTGGGTGGACAAAGCGCGTCGAACAAACGACAACACAATCATGATCCGCGTGACCGCGGTGAGACTGATCAAAGCCGCCGTGACAAACGTCAAGGCGCCCAGGAACAAAGCAATCTGCAGGGGCGCGCTGAGTTCTCCCAAGCTGCTGAGATCGACCTGTGGTGTGTCGAGCTGAGCAAAAACGGCGTCTATCTCCATGTGCGGCCTCCCTGCCGACCCCTAGTCACATCGGCACGTCATGAAACGCCTCGTGTTTCCTGGTAAAACACGTCTCGAAATGCTTGACCGCCCAGTAACTCCGCCAACTGCCGCTTCATTTCTGCTTCAACGTCAGTCACTGACGGTGCCGACGTTTGAGCTTGGCCTGTCTGTGGCTCTCGCCTGGGAGCCGCTGACCGTACTCGGTCCGGCGAGTAGGTGACTGCGACATCTTCATCAACTTCGTAGCGCTCCGCCGAGTGTTCTTCATTGCTTCCCCATTCTGCGGCGAACGTGGGTGGAAGCGCCACGACGGACTTGATGCCACTCATATCGCTGGCAACGACAATCTGGCGATCGCCGACGGCCAGCAAATGCACACAAGACTTGGTCGAGATCTTGAGCTTGGCGACGACAGCAATTTTAGAGTCGCCTGTGCCGCGCCGACGGTCAGTATGGCGGGCATCGAACTTGCCAGACCGTACCAACCAGCGCTTGGCCGCCAACACAAACCCAACTCCTAACACGATTACCAGAACGGTATTACTCGCCATGTTCCGGACCGTCCCAAGCAGATCATGATCGGGAGCCAACCCGGCCTCTGGACGGCCATCATGTTTGGCCCCCTCCGCCCCGATGGGGACCTCCGGTGACTCTCGTAATTCGCGATTGGATTCGGCCAACAGGTCGTGCAACGTCGGCCCTGCGTAGCGAGGCACATCCGTCTCGGAGTTCGGCTCGATATAACTCGCTGTGCGCACTTGGCCCTCGATCACCCCACTGTCGGAACCACCAAATGCTAGACCGACATCTCCCTCCTCTTGAACAAAATACGAACTGGACTTAGGGGGATACAGGGCGGAAAGCACCTCAGGAGGGACTTCCGCCTGTTCCAGCAAACTTGCGGGGCGTCCCGATCGTTCCAACCTATGATCAGCGCCTTGGCCATCTCGTTGAGACAAACCCGAACGAAGTGGATTGGACTCGGACCACGTTTGGCCTTCAGCAGATTGGCCAACGATCCACAGGAGGCTTCCGATAGCAATCGCCATTCCCCAGCTTGCGATCTTCATCAACTCACCTGTATTTGTCACTGGTTTTAACACGCTGGCCGGCCGGCACTAGGCTTCTCCTTGCAGTGATTCTCCCCGTAGTTTGCGCGGGTAGATCTCGGTGACACGGACTGCAAAATGGCCCTCAACGACAA
>DAOLCX010000138.1:0-6479 GCA_035327685.1 Pirellulaceae bacterium
ACAAAAGGGCTGCCACCATCTCGACAATGTGGTCCCTATCAAGCTGACGGGTTGACCTTGGCTAGTTCGCGATTAAAAGTGGTTTGACGGACCTCGTGATTAGTTTCGCATTCAGTTGGAGCATGTGCACATCAGTCGAGCCGGCACATGTAATGTCAAATCATTCCAAATAAGCTGTGCTCTTTTCTGGCTATTTCGATTGATTCGCTGGAATTGTTGACTCGCATTGCGTGAGATCAGCATGAGGAGTCTTGAGTTGTTTTTCGTTGGTGTCGGTTTGGGTTTGGCCATTGTGAAATTTATGAAAATGCCTGTCCTTATTGGGGGGGGGTTAGTCGTGGATGAGGAATTCGAGGGATTGGGGGCCGAGTGTGCGTTCGAGGCGTTCACAAAGTTCCGGGCGAATATCCAAACGAAGTCGCTGCGACTCTAGTTTGACGAAAGAACCGTCATTGAGCGCGAGTTCGATGACGAGGCGTCGGCTGCCAGGGTAGCCGCGTACGATCTCACGCACGTCACGCAATGTCTGCTCCCCATGTTTCCATTCACAGATTCGCACCGCGAGCCCCTTGGTAAGGTCAGCGTCTAGTTGGTCGATTGGAATTATTCGGTTGGCGATCAAGTTGGGTTCATCTCCGCCTCGCCGATCCAAGACGCCTTGAACCACAACGACAGCATCGGGTTGGATCAAATGGCCTTGAGTCGCAAACTCTGTTGGCCATTGGATGCAGCGGATGGCTCCGGTCAAGTCTTCCAGGTCGAAATTGGCATATTTCGTGGGCCCGCCTTCATCTCGAGTCCGCTTAACATGTGCATGTTTGATTGACGAGATGATACCACCTAATGTGATGGGCTGTCGGTCTGGAACAGACGCGAGGTTGGCAGTGTTTTGTTGGCAGAATTTCCTGAGCTTTTCGAGATGGGATTCTAATGGGTGGCTGGAGAGATACAGTCCGAGGACCTCCTTTTCGTGTGCCAATTGTTGTTTCTTGTCCCAGGGTGACGCCGGTGGGAGGTGGTGGGACATTTCCGTCTGATCGTCATCCACAAATAGGCTCATTTGGCCGCGGCGCCGGTCGGCTTGAGCGGCTGATGCCGCTTGCATTGCGGAGTCTAAAGCGGCAATAAGTTGAGCTCGGTGATTGCCGAAAACATCCATCGCGCCGGACTTGATAAGTGCCTCGATGGCAGCGCGGCTACAATGCGACGGTTCAATCCGTTCACAGAAGTCGAACAGATTGGTAAATGGTCCATTGGCTTCACGGTTTCGTACGATCGCTTCACCGGCTGCTCCGCCGCAGCCTTTGATGGCGCCCAGGGCAAAGGTGATGTTTCCTTCAGACACTGAAAAGTTCACTCGCGACTGGTTGATATTGGGAGGCAGGACCGTCAAGCCCATGCGTTGGCAATCTTCCAAGTGTTCAACCAGGCTATCTTTGCGGGAGAAGTTTCTGTTGGCCAAGTCGCCGGTCAGTAAGGCAGCCATGAATTCCAGAGGGTAATGGGCTTTAAGATACGCTGTCTGGTAGGCAATTAAGGCGTAGGCGGTCGAGTGACTCTTGTTAAACCCGTACCCGGCAAACTTGAGAATCATCTGCCAGAGTTCTTCGGCTTGTCCTTTTTTCAATCCTTGTGACAGTGCTCCAGTCAAGAATTGTTCGTGGTTCTCTTCGATGATTTGTTCTTTCTTTTTGCTGATGGCTTTGATGCAGGTATAAGCGGAGGCCAGCGGTATTTGGCCCAATCGATTAAGGATTTGCATGACTTGTTCCTGATACACCATCACGCCATGCGTGTCCTCTAAGATATCTTTGAGTACAGGATGTAAGTAATGGGCTTTGCGGCGTCCGTTCTTGACTGCGACATACTGATCCACCAAGCCTCCTTCCAAGGGCCCGGGCCGGTAAAGTGCGTTTGTTGCAATGATGTCGCGGAAATGATCCGGTTTCATTTTGATCAGCAAGTCCCGGATACCACCACTTTCCAATTGGAAAATCCCCTTCGTTTCGCCGGCCTGCAACAGGCGAAATGTATCGGGATCGTCCAAGGGGAACTCCAAGGGGTCCAATTTCTCCCCTCTGGTCTGTTCAATAATAACGATGGCATTGCTGAGGATGGTCAAATTACGCAATCCGAGAAAATCCATTTTCAGAAGGCCGGCGGCCTCGACATCGGCCATGGACCATTGGGTAATCACATCGTCTTTACCTGCGACGCGACAGAGGGGCACATATTCGGTCAAGGGTTGGTCGCCAATCACTACGGCTGCCGCATGGGTTCCGATATTGCGGGCCAAGCCTTCTAGCCTGATGGCAAACTCGATAATCTCTCGAACATCTGGATCCGTATCACGAGCACGACGCAATTCTTCGACTTCGTCAAGGGCCTCTTGAAGAGTGACGCCAGGGCGGGTCGGGACCAACGCAGTCAATTGGTTCACGCGCGCCAAAGGTATTCCGAGCACGCGTCCCACGTCTTTGATGGCCGCCCGAGCGGCCATCGTGTTAAACGTACCGATTTGCGCGACGTTCTCTTCGCCGTATTTCATTTTGACGTATCGGATGACTTCGCCCCGCCGTTCCTGGCAAAAGTCAATATCGATATCGGGCGCTTCCAGTCGGTTTTCGTCCAGAAACCGTTCAAACAACAAACCATACTTGATGGGGCATACATGGCTCAGGTACAAGGCATAGCAAACCAAAGCTCCAACACCGCTGCCGCGAGCTGTTGCTGCAATGTGCTGGCTTCGAGCGAATTGGACAAAGTCCCAACAAATGAGGAAATAATTGGCAAAGCCCAACTGGTTGATCACTTTGAGTTCACGATCCAATCGGGACCGCACCGGGTCAGCCAATTGCTCGCCGTTCCACATTTCCGGAATTCGCGCATAACGTTCACGTAATCCCTGTTCGCACAATTCGCGCAGCCGAACGTCAGGAGAGACCTCTTCTGGAAGCTGATAAACCGGGAAGTGTCGCGCATTCAGGGACAGTTGAATATCGACGGAATTGGCAATTTCCTGGGACCGCCTGACGGCTTCTTCCAATCCCGGAAACAGGCGATACATCTCGTCGGGTGCGCGTAGGTAATATTGGTCGCCATCCATTTTCATCCGGTTGGTATCCGTGCGAAAATGACCGGTATTGATGCACAGCATGACATCCTGAACAGCGGCGTCTGTTTGTTTGACGTAATGGCAATCGCTGGTGGCAACCAGTGGAAGGCCCATCCGATTTGCAACGGCGACGGCACCTTGCAGGGCCAGTTGTTGCACTTCGACGCCATTATTCATGATCTCGATGAAATATCGGTTGCCGAACAGTTGGTGAAACCAAGCGGCAATAGCCTCAGCGTCCGCCAGAAAGGCATCCGAGCGACTGGGGTCGCCGGCCAGTATTCGTTGATTGAACTCACTGGAAACACAGCCGCTGAGGCAGATCAATCCCCCGGCGTACCGCGAGAGGAGTTCACGGTCGATGCGCGGTTTAAAATAGAAGCCTTCTAAGCTGGCTGCCGACGCCAATTTAATTAGATTGCGAAACCCAACCTGGTTTTGGCATAGTAAGGTCAAATGATACGTTTGTTCGCGATCGCCGAGGTTTTTGTTGTGTCGGCTGCCCGAAGTGATATAGGCTTCATATCCGATGATCGGATTAATCCCCCGGCGGCGGGCCTGGCGGTAAAACTCCAGCGCACCGTGCAGGTTGCCGTGGTCTGTGATGGCCAAAGCGTTCATGCCCAATGCCGCCGTCGTATCCAGCAACTCGTCGATACGACTGGCACCGTCGAGCAAGCTGTAATGGGTGTGGCAATGCAGATGAACAAAAGGCCGTTCTTTTTGTGTACTTGAATCCATCGAAGGCAACTCACTTTTTCCCGAAAACAGTGGCGGAGCGACCGCCCACGAATGACCATGATGTGGCATGCCAGAGACGTGGTCAACCGGCACATTCCGAAAAATCGATGCGGCCTTACCACCCTTTGGGCCGTTGTCAAGCGGAGGCTGCACCGACGCGCCGAATCCATGGGGCTTGTCATTCGCATGCCTGAAATGGTTTGCTTAACGCATGTTTATGACCTATTGTTTTAGGAATACTCCAAGTGGCTTTTACCTGATAATGGCGAAATATGGCACGTTCTGCACGCCGCCCTCCGGCACCTAATCCAGGTGAACACAACGCGCCTTCAACCAGCGTTCCCATTTTGACCAGCTTGTTGCGCAAGCTCGAGCAAACCGAATTCGTCCAGGAAGAGCGATGGTCAACGCTTCAGCACATTTTATCAGGTATGGCCCATCGCATCGATGCCATCAATCGCAAGGTGGATGCCTTAATCGAATGGCAACTGATGTACCACCCATCAGGTTCGGGCGACCAGTTGGTCCTGGAGAGCAGCTTAGACGATCAAGGAGCCGAATTGCCAATCTTATCGACTCGCTCAGAGACGGAAGAACTGCTGCGCCAGCTCGAGTATCAAGCGTTGGCCGACGAAGCGCAATCCCCCGAGGCAACGGACGAATCCTTTGACAACTTCCTGGAACAAGAAGCAGTGGATTTTGAGGAGGAAGATGAGGAGGGGTATGTTGAGCAAGCTCCAAGTAACACAAACGCTTTGGATTGGAACCAGCAGCGTGAGAAATTGTTGCGATCCTATGAGAGTGGCCCCGCGGAACGCTCAGAGGGCGCACGACGACGTTCGGCAGCGCGAGGTCGCTCAACCGAAAGCAATGTTGACGAGCAGCCTGCAGACCGGAAGTCAAAATCGCCATCGCGTGGAAGTCACCGCCGCGACGAACCGGCCCCTTCGGCTTTGCCCGACGTGGTGTTAGACATCGACAGTTCACTGGACACGCTTTCCGAGCCGTCGGACCTGGATTCAAGCCTCGTGCTTTCTTTGTCAGACGATAGTGACTTGGTCGCAACCTCGGCAGCCGCTCAGCCAGAAGACAACCTGACGATGGCCGATCAGCTGGGGGTTGTCCAACAGAATAAGTCGGAGCCGCTGAACGACGTTGAGTCGTTGCGAGAACAGCTCTTACAAGCCATTCGGCAAAGCGAACTCGAACTGTCAATTATGCGTGCGCAAATGAGTCAAGAACGTGCCCGCCTGGAACAGATGGAAGCAGAGATCAAGCAGCGCGAGAAGAACCTGCAACGGAATAGTGAATCTGGCAAGGATCGGCAAGCTTCTCGGCTCAAGAGTTTTATCAGGCCGTCGGACGGTGGCTAAAGGCCGCCTGGAGTTTTCAGCAGGTGCTTGATCGATCCGTTGAGCAAGGCGAGCGATATTGGTTAGGGCCCACTGGGCGAGTTGCGTAGGGCCTGCAGGCTTGCGGGGCCCTTGGTTCACTTCGATAGGAATTTGAGCCAGCTCTTTTTTTCTTTCTTTTCTTGCGTTCCCGCCGGCTGAGGCGTACCAGCGGTGGAGCAAAGTTTTTCCGCCAGTTCTACAAACGCCTGAGTGACAGCCGCTTTTGGCGCATGCGTAATCAAGGGAATGCCGTTGTTTCGGCATTCAGCGATCAGCGCGAAATTGTTGGGGATGTGGAAGTAGATTTGTCGGTTGATGGTCTCTTCGGCGCTGGCAATCGAGATTTGAGACTTGTCCAATCCCGAGCGATTGACCACGATTTTCAGTTTGTCATTGATCTCGCCGATTGAATCAAAGGAGGCCAGCAACCGGACCACATTCCGCAGACAAGGAAGATCGAGTTGAGTTAGCAACAGGATATGTTCCGCCGATTGCATGGCCGCAATATCAAAACGATTGAACGACTTGGACAGGTCGAACACGAGGTGAGAAAACGAGGCCTTGAGTAGACCTACCACCTTTTTGAACTCTTCACCGCTGATGTTGTTAAGGTCCTCGAGGTGAACTGGCCTGGGAAGCAAATAGACGCCCGATTCATGTTTTGTCAACGACTTGCGCAACATCGCCAGGTCCAGGCGGTAGATGTTCTGGCAGACTTCCAGCAGCGTATAGTCCGGGATGGAATCCAAAAACACATCGGCGTCGCCGAGCGACAAATCGAGATCCACTAATACGACCATATGGGCTGGGTTGCGTGCCAGCGAACACGCCAGGTTGACTGCCGTCGTCGTGCAGCCCACACCGCCGGAGGCACCGGCCACGGCGATCGTGGCTCCTGATTTGGCTCGTTGCACGCGCTCGCCCGTTTGACTGATGCGGTCAATCGCGCTGACGAGCTCGTCAATTTCTATCGGAGAAGTGAGAAACTCATTGGCACCGGCTCGAATCGTCTTTAGGATCAACTGCCCATCCGTATCGGCACTTACCACAATCACCGCGCATTGAGGCGTATCGGCTTTGATGGATCCCACCAGGCTCAAGGCGCGCGATATGTCCCCATCCAAATTGATAATCACGGCATCTGGGGACGTCTGGGCTACAATGTCGTGAAAGAATTCGTAGCGCGAACATTCAGCTTCGAGCCAAATCCGGTCCATGCCGACCAAATA
>DAOLCX010000139.1:0-6448 GCA_035327685.1 Pirellulaceae bacterium
GCCGCCACCGCAGCGCTGGCGCATTCCGTTTGCAGCAATCCGGCTGCCATCCCGTCGCCGAAATCAGTGATAGAAGCCGCCGCCGCTGACTGCGATACATTGCGCAAAGTACTCCGCGCCTGGTTTGAGTTTTACAACGCTTATGATCCGGGATTCACCTGGTGGGTCAAGCAGCCCTTTTCCGATGCCGAAAAGGAGTTGGAGGTTTACGGCAAGGAGTTGGCCGATCTGGCCGTCGCCCGGCCGTCCAGCTCGCCGCGACCTGGCAGCGAAGGAGAAGTCTTCATCGTAGGTGAAAGCCCGTCGGAGCTAGGCCACCCGGATTGGCCTGCGGCACCGCTGCTGACCGCGCGGGTCACATCGCGCGAATCGTTGGAGGCTGAACCGGAAGTGTCTGAATGGATGTCGCTTCTCCCCAATCGAGTGGAGCCGATCATTGCCCGTTATGCAGCGGACTTTGCGCGCGGTCGAAGGGAGGGTGGGCGTGGCCGATCCGTGACGCGCGACTCGATCGACCGTTGGCAGGCGGCTTTGGAAAAACTCGAGTTCGAGTCGTTCAACGTTGGCGAACAGGTCGATATCCTGTTGCTGAAAAACGGGCTGGACAACCAGCGGCGGCGGTTGGAGTTGCCGCGCGAGGATGGCGAGGAAGTCTCAGGGCCAGCCGGGATTCGCGGGCGACCGATTGGGCGGGAGGCATTACTGGTCGAACTTCATCGCGAGATGATCCCATATACGCCCGAAGAGTTGATCGAGATCGCGGTTCGCGAACTCGCCTGGTGTCGCCATGAATTGGTGCAGGCCTCACGCGAATTGGGATTCGGTGACGATTGGCGGGCCGCCGTGGAACATGTGAAGACGATGTATGTTCCGCCAGGTGAGCAGCCGCTGATCGTGCGACAATTATCTGACGAGGCCGTCGCCTACCTGCGAGTACACGAGTTGTTGACGATTCCTCCGCTGGCCAATGAAACTTGGCGGATGCGGATGATGCCCCTCGATCAGCAGTTAATCACACCGTTTTTCACAGGAGGCGAAGTGGTTTCGGTCGGTTACCCGACGCACGACATGACGCATGATGCCAAGTTGCAAAGTTTGCGCGGGAACAACATCCCATTTTCGCGGGCGACGGTTCATCATGAGTTGATTCCCGGTCATGGTTTGCAGGCCTTTATGACGGCGCGATATGCCAGTTATCGTTCCCCGTTCAGCACGCCGTTTTGGACAGAAGGGTGGGCATTGTATTGGGAGATGTTGTTGTACGATCACGGTTTCGTCAAGACTCCGGCAGACCGGGTGGGATTCATGGTTTGGCGCTCGCACCGTTGTGCACGGATCGTGTTTTCATTGAGTTTCCATTTAGGGTTGATGACGCCGGGTGAATGTGTCGATTATCTGGTGGAAAATGTCGGCTTTGAGCGGATGGGCGCCGAGGGTGAAGTCCGCCGTTCGTTTGGCGGCATGTATCCGCCGCTCTATCAAGCGGCCTACATGTTAGGTGGCCTGCAATTCCGCGCCCTTCACAGAGAATTCGTCGGCAGCGGCCAGATGACCGACCGCGAGTTCCACGATTTTATCCTCCGCCAGGGCCGCATCCCCGTCGCCATGATCCGCCTGCTCCTGCAGAATCAACCCCTGAACCGTTCCGACTCGTACGAATGGAGGTTTTACTCAAGTGAGTAGCGGCACATGGACGGCTCGTTGGGTCACAGACTTGGTGTGGCATTCGGCAGCTCACAGCCCTGCGAGTTGTGTTTGAGCAGTCGCGGCCCTGCCCATCGCTCCACAATGGTCAATGTGCCGTTAGGGTTTGCCGATGCAATAGACGTACTCCTGGCGTTGGTCCTTTTCAAAAATAGCGACGCGGAAGATGAGTTGATGATCGACGATGGCTGGTGAGGCGAAGGCCGAGTCGCCGAGTTTGTTTTTGGCGATCAGTTGAAATGAGGTGGGGTCGGCTTTCACCACGAAGGTGTTTCCTCGCTCGCTGGTAAAGTACAGATGGCCGTTGGCAAACACGGGTGAGGCGCTGACGGGACCCTCCAAGCGACCTTTCCACATTTCTTGACCGTCGGCAGCCCGCCAACAATAGACGACACCGCTGTCGGCATGGCCATAG
The DNA here is from genome assembly GCA_035327685.1 of Pirellulaceae bacterium. Taxonomy (GTDB): domain Bacteria; phylum Planctomycetota; class Planctomycetia; order Pirellulales; family Pirellulaceae; genus BJ22. The sequence goes on from DAOLCX010000139.1 coordinate 2,120, forward strand.
ACAAATCCATCAATCGCGATTAACGATTGCTCGTAGCATTTGACCGAGTTCTGCCAAACCACTTGTCCCGATCCGTCGGCTCGAACGGCCAAGGTCTGTGAAGTCGGAAACCCGCCGCTGATAAAAACATGCTGGTCATCCCACACGACTGTCCCGCAACTCACGTCCCAACTGGCCGGTGCGCGCCACACTTCGCGCCCGCCTTGTGGAGTGTAAGACCGCACGGACTCTCCGCCGCCAAGCAACAATTGTTCTCGGCCCGCGACCGTGGCTATGACCGGTGTGGAATAACTGGTGCATGAAGGGCGCCGCACGCGCCACACTTCGCGCCCGCTCGACGCATCAAAGGCAGCCATAAAGGGGTCTTTTTCTGTATCGCCCGTAACGACCACAGTCGATCCAACCGCGATCGGCGACGCACCGAATCCAAAGTGGTACCGGGCAGGGCCAAACTCGCCGGCTCGTCGATTCCACAACAGGGCTCCTTCCAGATCGACAGCCACCACGTGAATCGCGTCGTGGTGATTAAAAACGGCAAACACCCGCTCGCCATCCGTGGCAACCGTCGGCGAGGCGTGTGTGTTGTTCTTGTGAATCTGAGGATTAAAGCCGCCGTGATTAACTTGCGTCTGCCACAACAAAGTCCCCGATTGCCGATCCAAACAAAGGACGGATTGAATCTGAGTAGCTTCATCGGCCGTCGTCAACAATATCTTCGAACCGATCACAATCGGTGACGAATGCCCACGACCGGGAATGGGTGTCCGCCAGACAACGCTTTCAGAATCGCTCCATTGCAGGGGCGGCGATTGATTGACTGCGACACCGTTCCCCAGCGGGCCACGCCAACGCGGCCAATCTTCGGCTTGGCTGACCGAAGCGCAGGCAATCGCGGCCAGCAATCCGGCGGCCATCATCACCCACACACCTGACCAAATGAGGTCGAACCACTGGGATGGCGGAGTTTGGCTGCCGCGTTTGCCCGCTGTACAAACAGTCCGTTGGCATTCGTTGTTGTCGATCATGTTTGTCCGATGACTCGCTCCAGGTCTATAAAAAAGTTGGGATAGGTTTTCCCAACACACGTCGGGTTGGCAATTTCGATCCCCGGCACGCGCAGCCCGATCAATGCCAGGCTCATTGCCATTCGATGATCGTCGTAAGTCTCGAGCGTCGCTCCCCGCAATGGACCGGGAGTGATGGCGAGACCATCGTCAAGTTCCACCACGGTGGCACCGACGCGCCTCAACTCAGTCGCCAGGTTTCCAATCCGGTCGGTTTCCTTAAGTCGATTGTGGGCGATTCCTCGAATGGTGGTGGGAGAATCGGCAAATAGCGCGACGGCTGCCAACGTTTGTGCCGTGTCGCTGATGTCCCCCAAATCGAATTCGGTACCTCGACGGGCCTGACCGACGACTTGGATTTCATGTTCACGCCAATGAACCGTACAGCCCATGCGCTCAAGGCATTCGACGAAGCGCACATCGCCCTGGAGCGAGTCTCGACTGAGCCCTTCGACGGTCACTGAACCTCCGACGATGGCCGCGGCAGCAAAAAAGTAACTGGCCGCCGACGCATCGGGTTCAATTTCAAAATCAGCGGCCTGGTAAATCTGTGGGTCAATCGTCAATTGATCCTGATCCGGATGGATGTTGATATCGATCCCAAACCTGTGCATGACGCGATGAGTCATGGCGATATAGGGCCTTGAGACACGATGTCCGGCGATGCGGATGGTAGTCCGTTGCCGGGCCAGCGGCGCGGCCAACATCAGGGCGCTGACGAACTGGCTGGACGCACTGGCGTCGATCGTCACGTTTCCACCGGCTAGACCCGCAGATTGGATACTTACTGGAGGTGTACCTTGATCGCCGGCGGTGGACATTTGGCCTCCCAGTGCACGCACCGCGCTGGCCAGGTCGCCGATCGGGCGCTGGTGCATCCGCGGGGTTCCCTCGAGTCGATAGCTGCCACTGAGGGCAGCCAGCACGGCAGCCATAAATCGAATGGTGGTTCCACTGTTGGCGACATCGATCGTCAAATTGGCGAGGCGCACGGATTCTGCCAGGTGACCACCGCAGCCCCGAATGTCAGCGGTCTGGTGTTGCCAATCAACCAGGACATCGATTCCCAGTTGTTGCCAGGCTTTGACCATGACTCGTGTATCTTCAGAATCGAGTACACCGGTCAACCGAGACTTTCCAGACCCGAGCGCCGCGCAGACCAAGGCGCGATTCGTTAGACTCTTCGAACCCGGCGGGCGCACGCGGGCTTGCACTGGATGCGCCACGGGGCGAACGCGATACGGAGCATTCATGGCACTACCATGCCTTGAGGACGTCCCAAGCTGTGAAGTAATTCTGACACAAACTGCGGGACCTCAAGAGAGGCCTTGCCTCGGCGGCACTCATCAAAACTGGTGGCCACCGGAGTGTCTTCCAGATTGATTTCAACGCGCCGGCAATCGGGGCGAGTGTCCTGAACCAGGCCCGCCGCGGGCCAAACGTGCCCCGAAGTCCCCACAGCCAAAAACAAGTCGCACCGTTTGATATCTCGAAAAGCGATATCCAGGTCTAACGGCATTTCTCCAAACCAGACCACGTGCGGGCGCAGGCGGCCTCGGTGACTGGCATCTCGCGGATGGGGCGTCTCCGGACCGAGGTCATCCGTCCAATCGAACAGTTCGCCGGTATCCAGGCACCGTGCTTTGAGCAGTTCGCCGTGAATATGAATCACACGCCGCGAACCGGCGCGCTCGTGCAGGTTATCGACATTTTGTGTGACGATGGTCACGGCACCGTCCGGCAGGGATTGTTCCAGTTCGGCCAACGCCAGATGGGCTGCATTGGGTTGGACGGTTGGAGCCTGCAAGGCTCGCCGCCGGAAGTTGTAAAAGTCAAACACCAGTTGCGGATCGGTCTGGAACGTGTCGATATTCGCCAGGTATGACACATCCATACCCTTCCACTCCGATCCAGCCCCGCGAAAGGTCATCAGCCCGCTTTCTTGGGAAATCCCAGCTCCTGTTAAAACGACTATATTCATTGTGTTTGAAATTGGGTGAATCAAACTGCTGTCCGCGGGTTTCCCAATAATCCCAATATGTAACGAGCCATCAAAAAGTCTTAAGTGAGGAGCTTCACACTGGCTGAAATTCGGCTTGAGACCTGTTAAATATCGGCAAACCGAATCAGCCGAATTTCCGCCAGTCCGACCCGCGCCAGTCCCACCCGCGCCCGTCCCACCCGCAAGGTGACCGAGCTGAATGTATGCCATTGCTACCCGTTTCCCGACGTTATGATGGGCGCGTTCCCAGTTTGTCAATAGCGGTCGCGGGATGTACGGACGACCAGCGCAGTGGCTAATGACGCGGCGAGTCGATACACTGGATATAAGCGAATAGCCTCGACAAAACGTCCTGTTCCCGGCGCCTATTTTACTCGTTTTTGCAGTTGTATGAAACGGACCATCACCGCCATCCCGCAGCTTTATCGACACCTGCGACGCTGGACGGAGATTGCGTCGATCCTCAGTAAGTATGGATTGGCTGATTGGCTGAGCCGGACCAATATCGAGTTTATCAAACGCCAATTCAAGGCTGCCGATGGGGAAATCCTGGCCAAACTCACACAGCCGGCGCGGATCCGGCTGGCGCTGACCGAGTTGGGCCCGGCATTCATCAAGTTAGGTCAGCTGCTCAGCACCCGCGCCGATCTGGTCGGGAAAGACTTGGCGGAAGAGCTCACGAAGTTACAATCGCAGACGCCCGCAGACCCTTTCGAATCCGTCGAGCGAATAATTGAAGAGGAGTTGGAAAGGCCCTTGGCCGAGTTGTTCGCCGAGTTTGAGCGGGAGCCGATGGCATCGGCTTCAATCGGCCAGGTTCATCGGGCAAGATTGCCTGACGGTCGCGAAGTCGTCGTCAAAATCCAACACCAGGGGATCGAAAAGAAAATCGAAACGGACCTGGAAATCGCGTTGGGTCTGGCGCATCTGGCTCAGCATCTGGAAGACCTGCGGCGATACCAACCCGTGGCCGTGGTTCAAGAGCTGAGTCGCGTGACGCGGCGGGAACTCGATTTTCAGCGCGAGTTTCAGCACTTGCTGCATTTTCGCCGCATTTTCCGGCGGCATAAGAGATTGGTGGTCCCCGAACCGATCGCGTCCCACAGCTCTCAACGCGTGTTGACCATGACCCGTCTGGACGGGATGAAGTTTTCAGAATTGCGGAACGGCGTGTTGGATCCGGAAGTCCGCGACCAGGTGGCGCGCTCCGGCGCGAGATTGTATTTGAACATGATCTTCGACGAAGGGTACTACCACGCCGAC
>DAOLCX010000140.1:0-6436 GCA_035327685.1 Pirellulaceae bacterium
TCTTGTTGTAGATCGAAACCCTGTGAGTGTCGCAGTTCGATTCGTCCAAGTTAACCTTTTTTGTTGAACGACTTGCTCCACGCGCCCTACATTTCGTGAACGGTTACTTTTCGCGTTTGTTGTGTTGGCGGGTTTGCGGGTCTGGGAGAGTCTCGCCTACGTAAAAAGCTCACTTGCAGAATTGAGCGGTCATGAGCGAGGTGCTAGCGAGCGGATGAACTGGCCGCGGGTCAGGACGGAATCAAAACCAAATTGACGGGCAGTAGCGAGAAGGGATTCCTCGACATGTTGCGCATAACAAGTCACTTTTGACAGTTGGCCCGCCTGTTTTCGCACGGAACACCAAGCTGTCAACGCCGACAGATCGAGTTGCTGAAGTTGAAGGTCTATCGCTAGCAGGTCCACATAGGAATCAGTCGGAAAATCCTTCAATTGTTCCAAACTCGGAAACATGCGATAAGTTCCGCCTTGTTGGCCGGTCCAGGCTCGGACCTGAGCAGCGGCCATCAAGTCTTGAGTAAGGTGAAAAACCGTCAACGTTTGAGATAGGCTCATAGGCAATGCGTTGGTTGATATTCGTCGTTTGTTTTTCAGTGGCAGCGGACCTGGGTTATCCAAAGCAAAGCGTCCTCGGCGCACGGTTCGAGGAACCATCCCCGCGTGTTAAAGGCATGGGGCTGTTACAGGAGGCAACAGTCCCATTTCATATTGTAGCGTGGATTTGTGACGGGCAACGGACGGACGAGTTTTATGTGGCTGTCCGTTTTGAACTGGCACAAGGAAACTACTTATATTCGCTCACGCAAGCCTGTGACCTGGCTACGAAATTGGAAGTTGCGCTCGATCGCAACCTGATCATCAGCGGCCCGTTCTATTCAAGTGCTCCCCCCAGTTCAGCGCACGATGCGGCTCTCGATATGACTATCGAAAAACACTTGGGCCAAATTGTTTTCTACGTCCCCATTCGCTGCACGGGTCCGGTGGACCGCAATCGGTTGTTGGTTCCGGTGCGCATCAACGGGCAAGTGTGCTCGGATGCGGGAGCCTGTATCCCGATTCGCAATCACGTGATTGAAGCTCGTTGGCAACCGGTGCGTTAATACGATGATGCTGCATCAGTTTCCCGGGGTCGATTTGAGGCGATCTTAACAGCCGGTTGAAAAGGGACACAGGTCCATCCCGCCAGTCGATCCGCCTGTGTTTTCGTAAGTCTCCAAAGAGACGGGCTCTATTTCCAACAGGCTTCTCAGGGGGCCTTACCCGTGTTGATCAATCGCGATCGGCTGTTCATTGGCCACGCGCCATTCGCTGGGGCGTTGAGAATCGCGGACGACGCGCCGATAGAGCGTATCGCGTTCGACGGGTTCTCGATCGGCCTCTTCAATGAGCTGGCGAATCCGTTCAACTGACAAGTACTCCGGCGTGGTGGCTCCCGCATCGTGGTAGATCAACTCGTGCCGAACGGTGCCATCCAAATCATCAGCGCCAAACGACAGCGCCGTTTGCGCGGTTCCAATGCCCAGCATGATCCAGTAGGCTTTGATGTGCGGGATATTGTCCAGCATCAGTCGGCTGATCGCCACCATCCGCAGATCCATCACGGCCGACGGTTTTTTGAGATGGGCCAATCCCGTGTTGTCCGGATGGAAGGCCAGTGGCACAAACGTTTGAAATCCTCCCGTTTCGTCCTGCAACGCGCGCAATCGCAGCAGATGATCGATCCGATGCAGAGGTTTTTCGATGTGACCATAGAGCATCGTGCAGTTGGAAGCAATGCCCATTCGATGCGCGGTCCGGTGGATTTCCAGCCAATTGGTTCCGTCGGCTTTGTGCTCGCAAATCTGATCGCGGACTTCGGGATGAAAGATCTCAGCTCCTCCTCCTGGCAAGCTTCCCAACCCGGCCGCGCGCAGTTGTCGCAACACTTCCTGCGTCGTTGATTTGGTCAAAAACTCGAACCAGTTAATCTCCACGGCAGTCCAGGCTTTGAGATGCAATCGCGGATAGGCGTCGTGAAGAATGCGGACAATGTTCAGATACCAATCGAAGTTTTTTTGATGGTGCAGTCCACCAACGATGTGCATTTCGGTGCAGCCGTTATCGACGGCTTCCTGGCCCCTGGCCAAAATCTGCTCGTCGCTCATCACGTAGCCTTTGGGGTTGCGCAAATCGGAACGAAACGCACAGAACACACAGCGATAGACACACACGTTAGTGGCATTCAAGTGCGTATTGATGTTGTAATACGCGACATTCCCATTGATCCTTTCACGGACCAAATTAGCCAACTGCCCCAGGTCATTGACCGATATGTCCGGCTGATCCATCAGCAGACCGTCTTCAAAACTCAGCCGCTCCCTCGCTTCGACCTTCTCGCGAATTGGTTTCAGTTTTGGATCGACGGTGTATATCATGACCCTACCTCATTCATTCTTTGATCCACAATAAATCGATGGTGCCGATTACCAACAAGCCGACGCTGATGATCACGTTCACCTGAAAAAAAGCGGCATTGACGCGCGACAAGTCATCGGGCCTGACCAATCGGTGCTCTAGCACCAACAAGCCGGCGATCCCTGCAACGCCTGCGGCGTACAGCCAACCCAATGGGACTTCAGGCCCGCCCCACATGGGTGTCATGACCACCAAGCCGAAACACACAACGGCCACCGCATGGACTGCTGCCGCACAACGAAGTGCGCCTGGAACTCCGAGTGCTGCCGGAATGCTATGCAGCCCGGCTTGGCGATCGAAATCGCAATCCTGACAGGCATAGAGCACATCAAAACCGGTTACCCAAAACATAACACCTAACCCCAATATTAAGGCAGGGGTCAGGTCCCAGGGATCGAGCAACACTGCTTCACCGCGCACAGCAACCCATGCGCAGACTGGGGCCAACATCAAGGCCACTCCCAACCAGACGTGGCTCAAACGCGTGAACCGTTTGGCGAAGCTGTAGCCCAGCAATACGCCCAACACCGGGACCGACAACGCCAGCGGCAACCAGTTCGGCCAGAACAACAGTGTCGATCCGAAATAAACGGCTGAGGCCACTAACACAAACACGACCACACTGAAGCCGCTCACCTTTCCCGAAGGCAAATGCCGGTTGGAAGTCCGCGGATTGGAGGCATCCCACCGCCAGTCGATCAACCGATTGAAGGCCATCGCGGCGCTGCGTGCCCCCACCATGGCCAACAGGATACCTGCCAAGACGGCCCACCTGAATTCAATGGCAGGCTCGGCTGGCGTGACCCAGGCCATGATGGCCGCCAACAATGCAAATGGCATGGCAAACAATGTGTGGCTGAAGCGGATCATTTCCAACATCATTCGGGCGCGGAGCAGCCATTTCATTCGGCTTCTCCCCAGCGCCGAGTCAGTTGATGTGGAATTCCCATGAGGTCCAAAATCCGAGCGACAATAAAATCGACAAGTTGACTGACGCGATCCGCCCCGTGGTAGAACCCCGGTGAGGCGGGGAGAACAATTCCCCCAGCGCGCGTGACTGCCAACCAATTCTTAAGTTGCGTTAACGACAACGGCGTTTCGCGAGGAACGACGATCAGTCGGCGACGCTCTTTCAAGTGGACATCGGCTGCTCGCTGGATCAAATTGCCGCTCGCCGCGGTCGCAATTCCGCTCATGGTGCTGCCGCTGCAAGGGCAGACCACCATACCAGATGTTTGGAACGAGCCGCTGGCCATCGGCGCCAACATGTCTCGAAAATGGGAATAGTGCAAAGCGGCGGAGGGCGTTTCCCAACGCGGGAGAAGTTGCTCAATGGCAAAGTCCTCCAGACGCAGGTCAAGCCCCAGTTCATGTTGGAACACATGCCGCGCTGATTCGCTAATAGATAAATGCACAGGAACGCGAAGTGTGAGGAGGATCTCGACCAACCGCTGGCCGTAGATCGCCCCACTGGCACCGGTGATGGCGACGATTACGGGAGGCGTCATGGCACTTTTTGCCCCAGATACATGGTGGCGATTCCAAACGTCAGAGGGATCATCCGCAATTGGGTCAACCCTGTATTTTGCATGTGCTCCAACAGGGCTTCATACGCTGCAAACTCGCCGACACTTTCCGGGAGATACTGATAGGCCTGCTTGTTGTTTTTGGCCAATCGCTCGCCGATTCTGGGCAACACATTCTTAAAATACCACAAATACAACCCTTTCATCGGTTGGCGGCGAGGCGTGGTAAACTCCAGGATGAGAACATGACCGCCGGGGGAGCATACACGTACCATCTCCCGCAACCCTGCATTGGTATCGGACACGTTCCGCAATCCGAACGCGGCTGACACGACTTGGAATCGATCGGTTTCAAAGGGTAACTGCTGCGTATCCGCTTCGACGAATTGGACTTGGTTGCCATATCTGAATCGAGCGGCTTTGCGGCGGGCGACATCCAGCATTTCCGGGCAAAAGGCAGCGGCGACGACCGGAACACGCCCTCGCGTCACGCGACTCCAAGCAAATGCCAGATCACCTGTCCCGCAGCAACAGTCCAGGATCGGTTGCCGATCGTTGAGGCGGACGCTACGCACGGCTCGCCATCGCCAATAGCGATCCGTTTGAAATGATAATAGATGGTTGAGCCGATCATATTGCGGCGCGATTTCGCCAAACATCTCCCGCACTCGCTCGGCCGATTTGTCAACCATAACTTCCACGCGCTTCACACACTGCCTGGACAAAAACCGTCTAATTCAGGATACATTAACGACTGCAGACTGTTGAGGGCCGGTCAATGACTTGGTGACTGATTGCGGTATTGTCAAACAATTGTCCTCAACTGTTCTTCCCTCGACAACGCTAACCCCAGCCAGGGGTTCGAATAATTGAGGACAATAGTTCTACATTTGGTAATGGATCATCCAGAATGAAGCGTGAATTGACAGTTGCGTTTTTGCCAGGATTGTTGGCGAATCCCGATTTGACCGAATGTGCGGTTGTCGTCACGGATGTCCTGCGAGCTTCGACGACCATGATTGCGGCGCTCTATCAAGGTGCCCGCGACGTGATCCCGGTCGCCGAAATTCCTGATGCCATCGCCATGCGCGACCGGTTGCGGCAATTCGGACTGGTCCAGCCTCACGACGACAACCACGGCGATGTCATACTGGGAGGCGAACGTCGTGGTGTGATCATCCCCGGCTTTGACTACGGCAATTCGCCATTGGAATTCACCCGTGATGTGATCAATCGCAAACGGCTGATCCTGTGTACCACGAACGGGACCGTGGCAGTCGAGCGTTGCCGTGGCGCAAAACGCGTATTGATCGGAGCGTTGGTCAACGTCGAAGCCGTCGCAGAAACGGTTGCCGATGAACAGAGATTGGCAGTGGTCTGCGCCGGGACGGCAGGCAAGATCACGCTCGAGGATGTCCTGTTTGCTGGCGCCCTGATTGATCGTTTGCAATCCAAGTATGGTGGTCCTTGGATGTTGGATGATCAAGCGACGATGGCACAGGCGGTCTGGTCCAATGCATTGCGGCGGGTTGACGCAGGAGAATCGTTGGCGGATCAGCTTGCGCAAACCTTGGGCGGACGCAATCTGGCTGATTTGGGCTACCATGCTGATATCGAATATTGCGCCGAACTCGACACCTTGCCCCTCGTGCCTGAACTTGATCAAACGGCGTGGCTTCTCCAACAGCGGACAGTCAGTCACTCGCGGTAGTGGCCACCTGGCTCATCGACGTCTTCCATGAACTGTTGGTGTACCTGGCGTCGGCACGACGGGCAGTGGTTCCCGGACATCACGTGACACGCCAAGCCAAACTCAACAAACACAACAACAACGAACTCTCAAGGCGATTACAACCATCCGAGTGAATATGGATCATTCTCCCGTTGATTTGCAGTGTCCAGTTTTCGGATTCTCTTTACAGCGCACACTCGACGAATGCGGTAAATCCATGTTACAACAAATGCGAAAGGGCTTCGTCACCATGCACGGATTCTGGCGGCAAAGCGTGATTGTAGAACCATTGTCCCCAATTGCTCATCTTTGGAAAAGGGTAAACCCAAACAGGGTTTAGAACAATTGAGGACAGAGGTTCTACACTGCCGTGAACAGTTACGGGACTTCAGAATGGTCACCTGGTGGTTTTTCAAGTCAGTGCGTGTGGAACTGAAATCGACTGGGGCACATTTCCAATCCAAATAACACGCGACACGGAATCGGCATGACACAACGCAAAGTGGTCATATTGTGCACGCGAAATTCGTGCCGTTCTCAGATGGCTGAAGCCATTTGGAATGCCGTAGCCGGTGACTCATGGTCGGCCATCTCGGCGGGAACACGTCCGGCCGGATACGTCCATCCGCTGGCGCTCGACGTCATGAGTGAATTGGGCATCCCCACGCAAAACCTGTCCAGCAAAAGCATCGAGTCGATCTCTTCTTCGGATTTTGACCTGGCA
>DAOLCX010000141.1:0-6404 GCA_035327685.1 Pirellulaceae bacterium
ATCGTTGGCGCAAGGCGGATGGCCTGACAGACCTGAAAACGATTCCCGACCCCAATTCAGAGAGTTATTGATCAGAAAGTATTGAATGACGCCATGACCACAACGACCAAGACTTATCAGTTTGTAAATCACACCTGGGATGAACAGCGGGTTGCCGGATTGTCCGAGGTCGAGTTGCTCGTTTACCGCTCCAATATCCTGGGGGACGATGGGCGGATCACGAACACGGGCGGTGGCAACACATCGAGCAAGATTCAGCACGTCGATCCGTTGACTGGGGAGTGGGTGACAGTGTTGTGGGTTAAAGGTTCGGGGGGCGACCTGCGCACATCGACCGTAGAGAATTTTGCGTCGCTGTACATGGACAAGTTGTACGCACTCCAGCCGAAGTATGCTGCCGCTCCGGATCGTGGGCCAAAGACGTCTGCCGAAGACGCTATGGTCGCTTTGTATCCCCACTGCACTTTCAATTTGAATCCGCGTGCTGCGTCGATTGATACACCACTGCATGCGTTTATTCCTCGGACGCACGTCGATCATACGCATCCCAACGCGGTGATTGCCGTGGCTGCTTGCCGACGGGCGGCTGAGTTGACCCGCGCGATCTATGGCGACGAGGTCGTCTGGACGCCGTGGTTGCGCCCCGGGTTTGAACTGGGCTTGATCTTGGAACAGATCTGGCAAGAGCATCCGGAAATCAAGGGAGTGGTGTTGGGCCAGCATGGACTGATCAATGGAGCCAACCAGCAACATGAATGCTATGAACAAAGTCTAGAGTTGATCGAACGGGCTGCCCAATATATCGACGCTCACGATCGAGGCGAAAAGACGTTTGGCGGACAGCGGTATCGCGCTCTGGAGCCGCAACAGCGCGAGGCGCTGCTCACAGATTTGTTGCCGTGGCTGCGAGGTGAATTGTCTCGCCAGCATCGAGTGATCGGTACTGTCCAATGCGACGAAACCATGCTGCGGTTTGTCAACAGCCACGATGCACCGCGGCTGGCTGAATTGGGGACAAGCTGCCCCGATCATTTCCTGCGGACCAAAATCAAACCTTTGTATATCGAGTGGAATCCGCAACAGGACAACTTCGAACAATTGCGGGACCGTTTGCAATTGGGCTTGGAACATTACCGCCGGGACTATGCGGCCTACTATCAACGTTGCCGGCGCCCTGATTCGCCAGCCATGCGCGGTGCGGATCCGACAGTGATCTTGATCCCAGGAGTGGGGATGATTGCCTGGGGAAAGACCAAGAGTGAGTCACGTGTCACGGCCGAGTTTTACAACTGCGCCGTGGAAGTGATGCGCGGCGCCGAAGCGATCGACGAGTACATTGCCCTTCCCGAACAAGAAGCGTTCGATATCGAGTATTGGCTGCTGGAAGAAGCCAAACTGAAACGGATGCCGCCGGAAAAATCGTTGGCTCGCAGGATTGTGCTGGTCGTCGGCGCGGGGAGCGGGATCGGGCGCCAGGCTGCCCATCGGCTGGCAGCCGAAGGAGCGCATGTAGTCTGCGCTGACCTGGATGTGACGGCGGCTGAGCAAACTGCCCATGAATTAACGACTCGGCATGGGCACGGGATCGGCGTGGCCGGTTCTGGCATTTCCGGCTGTGGGCCAGCGATTGCCGTGGCACTGGACATGACAAAACGCGAGTCGATTCGCGCGGCGATTCGACAGACTCTGTTGGCATACGGAGGACTCGATCACCTGGTGATTACGGCTGGCATTTACGTTTCGCCGCGGTCGGATGGAACGATTGCCGACGAAGCTTGGGGACTGACCTACGACGTGAATGTGATTGGTCCCTACCTGGTCGCAGACGAAGCGCGGAAGGTATGGCAAGCTCAGGGTTTGACCGGAAGCATGGTTCTGACGACCAGCGTAAACGGAATGGTCGCCAAGAAAGGGAGTCTGGCTTACGACTCGTCCAAAGCGGCGGCCAACCACCTCGTGCGAGAATTGGCCGTTGAGTTGGCTCCGCAGATTCGGGTCAACGCCGTAGCACCGGCCACCGTCGTTTCTGGATCGTCGATGTTCCCTCGTGATCGGGTCATCGCCTCATTGTCCAAATACGGGATCTCGTTCGAACCGTCCGATACAACCGACGCGCTGCGCGATCGGCTGGCTCAGTTTTATGCCGAACGGACTTTACTCAAATTGCCAATTCAACCGGCGGATCAAGCTGACGCCATTCTGTTTTTGATGGGTGACGCGTCAGCCAAAACCACAGGGCAGTTGATCGCGGTCGATGGTGGGTTGCCAGACGCATTTGTGCGATGAGTCACCACATCCATTTGGCGGTCGATCTGGGCGCCGAGTCGGGGCGAGTGATGGCGGTTTGGCTCGATGGAGGTCGCGTTCAACTGCATGAGGAGTATCGGTTTGGTCATGATCCATTGTCGCTTCCCAGTGGCCTGCATTGGAACATCACCGGCATTTGGCAGGGAATTTTGATGGGGCTCCAAGCGGCCGCCGTTTGGGCTCGCGAACAGGGACACACGATCCGTTCGGTCGGCGTCGATGCTTGGGGAGTTGATTGGGGATTGCTGGACAGGCATGGAGAACTGGTGGCTCTGCCCCATGCCTACCGAGATCCAAGAAATCAGGACACGTATCGCCTATTTCTCGAACAGTTTTCCGCCGAACGCATCTATCGGATTACGGGCATCCAGTTGATGCCGATCAATACGCTGTTTTCATTGAAGGCTTTGGCGGATTCCAGTCCGGAAGTCATGGCTGCAGCGCGACATCTGGTGTTCATACCGGATTTGTTTCATTTTTGGTTGAGTGGAGAGGTTGCCGTCGAAAAGACGATCGCTTCCACCAGTCAATTGGTAGATATTCAAACCAGGCGTTGGTCGGAAACGCTGGTTGAGAAGTTGGGTATTCCCTCTGCCATCTTGGGCGACATGGTTCCTGCCGGCACTGACTTAGGGCCTGTGCGCCGCGCGATCGCCGACAAAACAGGGCTAAGCCCGAAGGTGCGCGTCATGGTTCCGGCTTCACATGACACGGCCAGCGCCGTGGCCAGCGTGCCAGCCACTGGATCGGGGACATGGGCTTTTTTGTCGAGCGGCACCTGGTCGTTGCTGGGAACTGAACTGCAGAACTCTTGCACCAGCGAACAGGCACAGCGTTTTAACTTTACGAATGAAGCTGGCGTCGGCGAGTCGATTCGGTTTTTGAAGAACATCGCTGGATTGTGGTTGGTTCAAGAATGCCGTCGCGCATGGCAAGCCCAAGGCCAGGAAGTGAGTTATGCGGAACTTGCAGACGCGGCCGATTGCGCAGTGCCATGGCGGACTATCGTGGACCCCGACGCCCCAGAGTTTCAACAAACAGGTCAAATGCTCGAAAAGATCGGGGCGTTCGCCAGCAAGACCAATCAACCAGTGCCTGAGTCGCCCGGTCAATTCGCGCGTTGTGCGCTCGAGAGTCTGGCGCTGGCCTATCGCCGGACGTTAAACATGTTGGAAGGGATTCTTGGTTATTCCCTAGACTGCGTGCATATTGTGGGTGGCGGTTCACAGAATCGGTTGCTGAACCAGTTGACAGCAAGTCTTTGTCAGCGCCCGGTGATTGCCGGACCGGTGGAGGCAACGGCCATTGGCAATGGGTTGATCCAGGCGCTGGTGTGCGGCGAGTTGGCCAGTTTGGCGGAATTGCGAGAAGTCGTCGCCAATAGTCACCTTCAGGAATCACACTTCGATCCTCAGCCGATCTCATGGGACCTGATCCCGTCGTTCGACGCTGCGCCATTCAATGAGTGAAAGTTCACGACAATCGCAAATTGGCCTGCGGACGCAACACTAATGGGTCGGGAGTCGTATTCAAGTCGAAGATTGGATTTAATCTCATCGAAGGATATTGCCTGACCTGAAAAAGGTAACCGTTCACGAAATGTAGGGTGCATGGAGCAAGTCAATCGACCATACACGTGAGCTTGGACGAATCGATTTGCGACACTCACAGGGTTTCGATCTACAGCAGCACGATTTGCGGAACGCACCAGAACCAGGCTGGGCCATGAATACCGTGAACGGTTATGTTGTTTTCAAATCGCGTGCTTGCAGGACTCATTCAAAAATCGAATAGATAGCAGAGTTATTTTCAAAAAATCGAATGAAGAACCGGCATTCACTGTGGGTTTTTCAATCGAATCGCCGATTTTGGTGATAGCACTATATGTTGTGTTGACAGGGCTGGAAATGTCGATATATTGGGCTCCCACCTTCGGAGTCGGGTTTCAAATTCGGGAGCTTTAGCGCTCGATTTAAGCTCCTTTCCGCGGGAAACTGGGGGCGCGCAACAGTGATGTCGCGGTGCTTCCACAGAGGATGGACAGGACGAACCGTGCAGCGCGACTTGATGCTGTGCGTATCGATAAAAGCATCTGCGGGAGAATGAGCAAGGACCAGTCGGTCAACGGCAAGGGAATATGCGTCAGAAATTGCGGCAAGGAGGTTCGCTCATGCCGGTTTCGGTTCTGCAAGAGTCGCTTGAAACAGCGATTCATTGTCGAGACTTGAAGGATTGGATTTCTGTCATCGTTCCTGCGGCGCGCGGCAAACGGTCTTTCGATTCCGCTGGCACCCTGCCCTCCTTTTCGATTTGAATTTTCACCAACCAACAGGAGTACGAAGGAATGTTACACCAAGTTGAAACGGCTCTCTCCACCAAGAAACGTGATGGGCGAATTGTCTCGTTCGATCGACAATTGATTTGGCAAGCGATTGCCAAGGCGTTTTGCGCAGAGCATGGTTTGGAGTCAACGCAGCATCTGACCGATGAATTGCATCAACAAATCGGTTTGATGACGGAAGAGGTCGTTTCGCAATTGGTGGAAGAAGCCGCGACGCCCGATGCCGTGGTGGAGGTCGAGCACATTCAGGACTTGGTGGAAAAAGAGTTGATGCGGCAGGGCTTTTATGCGGTCGCCCGACGCTACATTCTGTATCGCGCCGAGCGTGCCAAGATGCGGCAACTCCGCGCGGAAGAGCTCATGGAATCGACAGGCGTCTATGCGCCCATCATGGTCAATTGCGACGGGCGAATGGAGCATCTCGATTTTCAACGGCTGCGTTCGCAGGTGAACCGGGCGTGTGAAGGTTTAACGGAGCCTCAAGATGCTCACGAATTGTTCGAAGAAGTCGAACGGCAATTTTTTAACGGTATCACGCCCAAGGAAATCAGCCGGGCGATGATTTTGGCGGCCCGCTCCCGGATCGAAATGGATCCGGCGTATGATCAAGTGGCAGCGCGGCTGGTGCGAAATGTGGTGTATCGCGAATCGCTGGACAAATCCGCGTCGGATCCTGATTTGGGGACGCGCTATCAAGAACAATTCCGGAACTATATAGAGTTGGGAATTGAGCATCAGCGGTTAACCCCGGACTTGGCTGCGTTTGATATGGACCAGTTGTCCCGAGCCATCGCGCCCGAACGGGACGATTTGTTTCCGTATTTGGGGATTCAGACCATTTATGATCGGTATTTGTTGCACATTGACGGGCGGCGGTTTGAGGCCCCGCAATATTTTTGGATGCGAGTCGCCATGGGGTTGGCGTTGCTGGAGGGAGACCACAAAAACGAACGGGCGATCGAGTTCTACGACTTGCTGTCCACGTTTCGTTTCACATCCGCCACACCCACGCTGTTCAATTCGGGCACGTTGCACCCGCAATTGAGTTCCTGTTACTTGAGCACGGTGCAGGATGATTTGGATAGCATCTTCAAAATCATTTCCGACAATGCCCGGTTGTCGAAATGGGCCGGCGGCCTGGGGAATGATTGGACCAACATTCGGGCCACTAACTCCCATATCAAAGGGACTAACGGCCAAAGCCAGGGCGTGATTCCGTTCTTAAAAGTGGTCAGCGATACGGCGGTGGCCGTCAACCAGGGAGGCAAGCGGAAAGGGGCGGTCTGCTCGTATTTGGAAACCTGGCATCTGGACATTGAGGAGTTCCTCGACCTGCGCAAAAATACCGGCGACGATCGCCGCCGCACCCATGATATGCACACGGCGAATTGGATACCGGATTTGTTCATGAAGCGGGTATTCAACAACCAAGACTGGACCCTGTTCAGCCCGGATGATGTTCCCGATCTCCACGACTTGGTGGGGCGGAAATTCGAGGAGCGATATGAGTTCTACGAGTCGGAGGCTCGCGCCGGTCGAATCAAATTACACCGCGTGCTGCCGGCCAAGGATTTGTGGCGCAAGATGTTGACGCGGGTGTTTGAGACCGGGCATCCTTGGGTGACCTTCAAGGACCCTTCGAACATTCGCTCGCCACAAGATCATTGCGGTGTGGTTCACAGCAGCAACTTGTGCACGGAAATCCTGCTGAACACCAGTGCTGACGAAACCGCCGTATGCAATCTGGGGTCGATCA
>DAOLCX010000142.1:0-6376 GCA_035327685.1 Pirellulaceae bacterium
CGAAATCCTTTCCCTCTGGAATTCGCTTCCCATCCACAGAAACCAACTCGGCCCGAAGTGACTCCCGATTTGATGTCGCGAAATTTCCGATCAAGTCCCACCAGGTTGCAGATACAAAGGCCATGCGCTCCCATTCGCGATCGACGATCAATCGAACGGCGACGCTTTGTACGCGGCCGGCGCTGCGGCCCAGGCTCTTTTTCCAAAGAAACTCTGAGACTTCGTAACCGTATAGCCGATCGAGGATGCGTCGGGTTTCTTGGGCTCGAACCAGCCCCATGTCAATATCGCGCGACTGATCCAGGGATTGTTGGATGGCCGACCGGGTAATCTCGTGAAATACCAGGCGGCGCACTGGGACTCTGGGCTGTAAGACCTGTTGCAGGTGCCAACTGATGGCTTCCCCTTCGCGGTCCTCGTCGGTCGCCAGATACAGGGTTGAGGCTTCGCCCAGTAGCTTTTTGAGCTTGGAAACCTGCTTTTTCTTGTCAGGCGGCACCACATAGACCGGGTCAAAATCGCGATCTACATTGACCCCCAACCGGGCCCAGGGCTCCGATTTGAGGTCCTCTGGCATCTCCTTTTTTCCGGCGGGCAGATCGCGAATGTGACCGATACTGGCTTCAACGGTATAATCGCGCCCCAAAAACTTGCTGATCGTCCGCGCTTTGGCTGGGGACTCGACAATCACCAATGCCCGCCCTGTTCCTTGTTTGTCCGCCCTTTTTGTGGTTTTGGCCATGAATTCAGAATAGTCTCAGTTTTCTTTCCAGTGATCCAGGCGGCCCCGACTACGACGGTTTGGCATTGTCATCCGGCAGAGCGCGCATTACATTTTACAGGTGTCGTAACGCGTGCTGGCTGTCAACGAACCCGTTTCTGTTGGGTCGATTGTGCCGACACAACCTCGTTATGGCAAGTCTGAATTAAAAAGGATTTCGGTCGCAAGGGGGGTGATGACGACATCGGCCTGCTTGTTGCCAAGCGCTGGGTGGGAAGAGGAAAGTTAACCGATGGCCAGTCCGTTATCATTATTGCGAAAACACCAAAAAGTGCTGCTCGTCGTATTCGGCGTCACTTTGATGGTTCTATTCCTGGTGGGCAGCTTTTTGCCCGACATGGGTCGCGGGCCAGGCGGGCCGACTGAGAATCCCGTCGTCGTGACTTGGCGCGGCGGGAAAATGACCCGGATGGATTTGGATCTCCTCCGTTACCGCCATTTTCAGAGCATTAATCTGCAAAACGCGCTGCGGGAACGCGCCTTCCAACAACGCGGCCAGAATTTCATGGAGAGTTTTATCCCGATCAACGAGATTGGAGACCGAAACTCGAATACGGATCGCGCCATGCTCGATGAAGAGATCTTCCGCCGCTTTATACTGGCGAAAATGGCCGCCGATCAAGGGATCGTAATCAGCGATTCCTACCTCGATAATTTCTTGGCCCAAGCAGCCGGTGGCGTGGCGGTTTCCCGCAGTGAGTTGGAGGCGCTCAACCGCTCGGTCAACCGTGGCGAAATCGGCTACAGCGCTCTCAGACGACACTTGAAACTCGAACTGGCCGCGCAATTGATGATGCAGATGTCATCCAGCGGAATCGAGATGTCGATGAGCCCGTTGGAGATCGCTCAGCGATACACGCAGGCAAACCGCAGAATTGACTGCGAAGTTATTCCAGTAAAAGTCAGTGACTTCCTGACCCAGGTGACTGGACAACCCACCGACGCGGAATTGCGCGCATTGTTCAATGAAGGCCAACGCGATGTGCCAGACCCCAATGGAAAAAAACCCGGATTCAAATTGCCCCGCCGATTTGTTTTGCAATTCCTGACGGCCGATTTGAATACGTTTCTGACCAACGAAATCAACAAGTTGACGGATAAGGAAGTCCAGGAAGAATACGAACGCCGCGTCGAAGCCAACGATCCGTTGGTGTTCGACAATTTGTTTGGCTCGATGCCAGATTTCATGTTTCCTGGACTGAACGATAACGACTTGCCATTGCCTGGCGAAAAACAGCAAAGCGATGACAAACAACAAGACGGCGGCGAAGGAAAAGGAGACGATCAGAGCGAGCAAGGCCAAGACAAGGGCGACGGCGAACAGTCTGAACAACAGGGTGAAGGCTCCGACGATCAAGGTGCAGGGCAATCCGACGGCGATGGCACTGGAAACGACGAGTTCTTTGTGGCACTCTTCCAGGAAGGTGACACCGAACAGGACTCCGATACCCGAGAAGGACAACAGGACGAGTCACAGCAAGACGAGGCCCAACAAAGTGATGACGTGCGCTCTGAGGGGACTGAGCAGGCGGAGCAAGGTCAAGGGACTGATCAAGCAGAACAGGGCGACGAAGTTGCGCCGCCTCAGGACGATCCGATTCCACCTCGCCGGCGCGTTCGCCCTTTGGTGGAAGTCGCCGATGCCTTGAAACGGGCGATGGCATTTGAAGCTGCACAGACAGCCATGGAGAACGCCTTGGTGGAGGCCGAAGGCGAAATGCGAATGTATGATGCATTGGTTCGCGACTGGGAAGTGCAAGGCCGCCGCGGCGAAAAACCTGCATTACCGGATTTCCGCGAACTGGAAAGGCAGCTCAACCTTTCGTTTCAGGAAACCGGGTTGATCGACCTGTACAAATTGCGCGACACGGAGTTTGCCCGAACACATGAGGATTTCCTGTTTCATGTCGCCGTTCGCTTTAATGAAGGGAGCGAATACCAGGTATTTCGGTTTGAGCCGCAGGGGCAGGGCATCAAGACGCTCTTCTGGTTCAAGGAAAAACACGAGCCGAAGCAGCGGACATTTGCTGAGGCCAAGAGCGACGTCGTGGAATTCTGGCGCCAGCAACGAGCGGTCGAGTTGGCACAACGTCGCGCCCAGTCCATCGCTCAACAGTCGATGACGGAACAAAAAGCGTTTTATGAAATCGACCCCGCCTTGGCTCGTTCCACGGGCGAGTTTTCATATATTAGCTGGGGATTCAACAACCCGCTCAATGTGGAAAGCCCGGGTGAGGAGTTCATGGAAGCCGCGTTTGGTTTGAAACCCGGCGAGGCCACCAGTGCGGTCAATGCCGATCGAACAATTGTGTATGCTATCCGCATGATCGCCGATGCCACCGCAGAACGGGGCAATTTGAACGAAATGCTTTACAACAGGATGGTGGAAATCCAATCTGTCCCACAAGATTTGTTTTTGGTTTCTCGAAACCATCGAATTGACACATACCGGACTTGGGCGCAACAAATCATGGACGATTACGATGTCCATTGGCTGGATCGGTAGTTAGCCGTTCGGGTGAGCCAAAAACTGACAACTGTTCACGGACTCAAACGGGACAACCTGCTTGTAGAACCACGGTCCTCGGTTGTACTTCTCTGGACTGTGATCAACCCAGCCTGTGTTTCGATCCATTGAGGACAATGGTTCTACAATCTCTTGAAAGGTTAAAGAAAAAGACCCAGGCTGACTGCAGCGCCTGGGTCTCTGTGGTTGCAAGTTTAACCGCGACAGTGGATCGACGGGTCGGGTTTTCCGAATTGAACCGACTCGTAACATACACAGCAGCCCGCAGTGTCGGTTATTCCCCGTCGCGTTGGCCTGCCGCGGAAACTTGCACTAACTCAATGGATCATTTAGTTTCGCTCAATCGCATCTGTCCAAAAAATGGTTCGCGGCCTCGCAAAATGAAAAACATGAACGACTTGTCTTGAAACAATTCCGGCTGTTCCAGGATGTAGGCCAGATTTTCGATCGATTCTGTCTTCCATCCGTGCATCGCTACCAAGATGTCTCCCGCTTGAATCCCCTCTTTTTCTGCCGGACTTTGAGGACGAACACGAATGACTTTTAAACCTTGTTTGTAGTTGGCATGACGGCCCGCCATCTCGGACTCACTGGCCGGGACGACTTGCAATCCCATCGTGCGCCATGCAAGTTGGTTAGCCTGACTGGCCGTTGCAGTTTTGGAGCCTAACTCCAAACGGCACACGGAGGCTTGCCCCGTCCCACGCTGCACTGTGCATTCCACGGCATCTCCTGGCTGGCGATCCAAGAGGAAGCGGTACAGGTCCAAAGATCGGAGTAAGGGCCGGTTGTCCAATTCAGACAAATAGTCGCCGGGCAATAAACCGGCGGCAGCGGCTGGACTGCCTGGCACTACATGTTTTACGACGACCCGCGGATGATGATCCGGATAAACGGTCTCGACGGTTAGGCCGTGATCCAATTTGGCATCGACGAGTTTGGCCATCAAACGCGAAGCCACCTCGACGGCATCATTGACGGGAATGGCAAAGGCGATTCCTTGTGCGCCGACGCGGACAGCCACATTGACTCCGACCATATCGCCATCCAAATTCAACAATGGCCCACCGGAATTCCCCGGATTGATACTGGCGTCGGTTTGGATCAGATTTCGATACAGTTGCCGTTCGTTGACTTGAACCGTTCGGTTCAGGTGACTCACAATCCCCACGGTGACCGTGTTGTCATAGCCATAAGCATTGCCCACTGCCGCGACCGTTTCCGCCAACATCAAATCGGAGGAGGTGCCGAAGCGAATCACCGGTAACGGTGAACGAGTATTGATTTTCAACAGCGCTAGATCAGTCTCTGGATCGTGAGCGACCAAAGTGGCAATCGTGCTTTGCCGGTCAGCCGTCGTCACTTGAATCTGTTGTACATCTTCGACGACATGGTAATTCGTAAGTACATAACCGCGCTCGTCGATGACTACGCCTGTCCCCATGCCATTGACGTGCCGCGCTTGATCTTCACTGCCGGATGTGCTGGCGGGAATGATTTGTTTTCGCCCACGCAAATTGACGACGGCACCGCGCGCCCCATCCACGGCCTGGACCAACGGTGTTCGTCGATGTGTGTTATCCTGGGCCAGGTTTGTGCGCGATTCCCAAGAAACGAGAGCCAATGTGATTGCGATGCCAATCCACAACGGGCGGATGCAGGGTGCGTTCACCTGTTGGCGACACAATTGGTTGGCAACAGGATCAGACAATCGAATCATGGGGGCTGAGCAATTCTGGTTCAGGCTGCGCTCGATGCAGCTTCACGAGCGTTGCCAGCGGTTTCTGGGTTACGTGTTTGTGATCGGCGAAATGCCAGAAAGGCGCTGAGGCGCACGTATCTGTTCGGCACAGCTTTTCCAGATTATCAACCTCGTGTCGAAGGCGTCAAAGTCTGCCTAACCCGGACGTTTTCTCGGCACGTTAGAGTCTTACTGTCACTCGATCGGTCAAGTCCACTGGTTGACCAACTCGCAAATCGCCTACAGATTTTGGCGTTATCAGGTTGATGGCGTGGTCAGACAGGCCGGAAATCGGCGTCTCGGAGAGACGCCGCTAGGTGTTTCCCCAATCACCCAAAGGGTGCGTGGCGATCATTGGCAGGCGAAAAATGGCTGCGCTTATTGCAAGATGGTTTAAAGTCATTTATTCGCCGCGATCGGATCGGAGTTGGCAATAGCTATCATAGCGACGCCCTGCGATGTAACCGTCGGCCAGGGCATCGCGGATTCCGCAGCCTTGCTCATGAAGATGCGTGCACGATGGATAACGGCAGCGATCCACAAAAACCCGCAAATCACGAAAATGGTTGATGACTTCTTCTGGAATGACGTCAAATAACTGAAATTGACGAACGCCCGGCGTATCCACAACGTACCCGCCAAACGGCAACGGCATCAATTCGGCGACCGTCGTTGTGTGTCTTCCTTTTTGATTCTCGACACTCACCGATGCCACTCGTCGGCGCAAATTGGGATCGATTGCGTTCAGAATCGAACTCTTGCCCACGCCACTTTGCCCCACCAAAACGGAATCGCGATGTCGCATCAGCTCGACCATTGTTTCCAGCCCCTCGGCGTTGGTAGCCGACACTTGCAATACGCTATACCCCAATTGCCCCCATACTCCCAAAATCGGTTGCAAAGCTGCACCGTCGGCCAAGTCGATTTTGTTGATGACGATCACCGGCTCAATCCCGGCCGCTTCAGCCGTGACTAAGATGCGATCGACCAGGTTCGGTTTGAAAGTGGGTTCTGCGGCACTAGTGACGATAAATACCAAATCCAGATTGGCGGCAATTATCTGCTGTTTGCCCTTGCTTTCCCGGCGAATCACATTCCGTCGCGGTTCAACGCGCAGCACCACCCCTTGTGTCTCTGATTCGGACCGAATCGTCACAAAATCGCCGGCCACCAATACGTGCTGCAAGTCAGTGGCCAGCGATTTAAGGAGTCCCCGCGTGGAGCATTCGAAATCACCCTGTACCGTGCGAATGATCGAGGTCAATCCGTGGACGCGAAAAACACGACCGGACAGGATATCGTTGCCGGCGACCTGCCGGTCGACTCG
>DAOLCX010000143.1:0-6374 GCA_035327685.1 Pirellulaceae bacterium
CCTCGTCCGTCAAGACACTTGAGATACAGACGTTCCATAGTGCTCGTGGCCGTGCATGTCAATTGCGGCAACTTCTATGAGATGCGTCCCCACCGCCAAAGTTTCAGGGAACTGGTAACACCACAGGTGGAAACAAGGGGAGGGATTCGCCGGTTTCCGATAGGGGAGTTCGAGTTTTTCATCGCGGGCGCGGAGTGCGACGTACGCGGGGTCGAGTTCCACGGTGCGCGTCATCTCGCGCCACGTGTCACCTTCCCCAAAGCGAATCCGGACCTGCGAACGTTCGGAACCATTGAACACGTTGGCAAACACCACCGTGTTGCTCAACTCGGTTTTCGCAATTGTGTCCGGAACGATAATGTTCATTTGATGGTTGGCCGGAAGCTGCAAACCACGATAGCCGTCAATGCGGTAACGATTACCATCAAACTCGACCTCCAGGTAGCCGCGCGGTGCTCCATCGGACATCGTCCCATGTGGCACGCCGTCCACTCCAGGGGCTCCGCCAAACCAGCAACCGCACAATGTTCCCGTAATGATGTGGTGGTGCGGGTGCGGGCCGAGCCATCCGGCCTGGCGATCGACAAACACATGCCCGTGCCAGTGCATATGGGCTGAAAACGACAGCGTATGCGGAAAGTCGGCCAGCAGTTTATACAACTCCTGGCGATCGACGGTTTCTATCGCGGGTCGAGGATCAATGGTCCCGGTCAACGGGATGTGCATGGCGATCACGACCAAGCGATCGCGCGGGACATGGCGCAAATCGTTTTCGACAAACGCCAACTGTCGTTCGCCCAGGAACCCGCGATAACTTCCCGAGTTGCGGCCCTGCGCCGGGTCGGCACCGGTCCACTCCACATTGTTCAGAACCAGAAAATGGACGGGGCCCCAATCGAATGAGTAGTAACTCGCGCCGTATGTACGACGGAAAGTGTCAAAGGCGTGCAGGTTGTCGTTCGCGTCAAAGTCCAAGTCGTGATTCCCCAACACATTCAACCAGGGGATGCCGATTTTTCCAAAGGCACTGTTGAGGAGCGGATACAGGCTGAGGTCATCGAACATGATGTCCCCCAAACTGATACCGAATGCGGCGTCCGTTCCGCGAAAATGCGGCACGACGGTGCGCGCCAAATAGCCGATTTCACGTGCGTCGCGCGGTTGCGGATCGCCGCAAAACAGAGCCTTGAACTGGTCTGCTTCTTCGTTTTCCAACAATCCAAAGTCGATCGATTCGGGAAGTGCTCCGGTCGGCGCGAGGCCGCCAAATTTCAACTCCGGTGAGCCGCCGGGAGCATGCGTGTAAGTGAATCGCGGCAAATGGTCAGCGTCGAGGGCCGTTTTCCAGCCGCGCGGCTTGATCACAAAGAAATCGACAGATTCGCCATCGACTGGCAGTGACCATTTACCTTGTTCATCGGTTTGAGTCACCTCGCGGCCATTGGAAACAAGCGCGCCTCTCAATCCCGGATTGTTGACACCAAAACGTCCGCTGCCATCGCGATTGTGAAACACGCGGCCTTGCGCATACGAGGGGGGATGGTACCCCGGGCGTCCCCAGCCGACATGCGGCAACCAACCGGCACTGATTCCCAGCGCCGCGCCGGCCATCACAAACTGCCGCCGACTGTACCGGCCTGATCCTGTTTTCGCACGCACAACCGCGAGGGGCTTATCTGGCTTTTTCATGACGTCTTCGTTTAACCGTTTCGGGTATCGATGGCCAATCCTGGTTCTGGTGCGGTCCGCAAGTCGTCTTGTCGTTGATCAAAACCCTTTGAGCGTCGCAGATCGATTCGCCCAAGCTAACGTGTTTTGTCGAACGACTTGCGCCACGCGTATGCGGTCGAATTTCTGCCAGTGTCACTCTATTCCCAAGGTAGTTTTCCGCGCGTGCCTAAGAGCACTCCCTGCGCAACCTGAAATGGACTCACCACCCCTGTTGATGATCTTCGCAATAAATCATAGCGCAGATGGCAAGTGCGCTCAACCAGGATCCAGGTGCCTATTCTTCGTTTCTTAACTCGCCATTTCTTCCGCGAGCCATTGGTCGGTGCTCAGGGGATCGACACGGCGGCAAGTTTGCTCCAACTTGTCGGCCAACTCACCTAATTCGTCGCGCCAGATATTGCCATCGACTTCGGCAGGCGCAACTCGGGACATTTCATTCAAAACCATGACCAATCGCAGCAAATGCCGAAAGATGATCCCTTCTTGCGTTTGGAGTTTCTTACAGGTGATATAGAGGTTGAAATCACCCCCAAACTGGAGCAATTCGCCGGCGACCCACACGGGCCAGACACGCAAATCGTCCACGCCAGGATATTCATATTGGAACAAGCGTTGCAATTTATAGGCCAAAGGCAACGGGCGCGGGGGTAAATCGGGATGACGTGCCCACCATTCGCGGCGGTCTTCGTCCGGGGCCGGCCCAGCCAGTTCTTCCGCGGTGGCCAGTCCCAGTGTGAGCAACTGCGGATTCAAACGCTCGGTGGCCAATGGCCCATCCGGCAATTCTTCGGCCGATGGAAGATCGATGGCAGGACCTACGGACCCAGGAATTTTGAGTAACGACTCAAACGCCTGAATTCGTTCGTGGGTATCGGCGACGCCCAACTGATCGACCAGGTAGAGTCCGAACAGGGGATGAACGCCACGAAATCCAAGCAACAGAGGGAGACGTTCGGTGGGTTCCGCGAGTTCCGGAATGTAGTCGAGCGGTGCCGATGGTTGGGAAGTGGATGCGGGTGGTGCTGGGTTTCGGCGATCGACAATCGACTGCAATAACCCAGGCGGGTTTGATCGACGTGCGCGTTGGCCGAGGTCTAGCGTCGCAGGTGGATCCGGCGCTTCGCGTTCATTCCGAGGTGGATCTGGCCTTGAGTTTGGCGATGTCGGTTCGGTTAGAGTCGCATCAGCGGATGGTGGAGGGGGCGACAGTTTCACATAGCCCGCGCGATGCAAGACGCGCAACATGCGAACCAGATGTTGTTCGGCGTGCAGGGCCGCGCGGCCTTTGAGCAGACGTTTGGCGACCAACTGCCGAATCTGTTGGACATCGGCTGAAGCATCCAGCAAATAGGCCAACAATCGCCAGGTGAGCGGCCCTCGGCTCTCCAAATCGGCCGGTTTGCCTTGGACCAATTGTTGAAACTGTGATTCGTTCCAATAAGTGAAGTCGGAACGGCGGCGCGGCATTTTTCGTTTGAGATCCTTGCGGGCGCGCAGCAGTCCGGGGTCTTTCGTATCTTCGGGGATGCGATCCATTTTTTCTTGCCAGCGGGCGATGCGGACATCATCCTCATGGGCCAAGGCAAACACAAAGCCACGGCTATCGAATTGCGGGCGCCCCGCTCGGCCAAACATCTGCTGCGCGGCGCTGGCTTCGATTAGCTTCAGCTTATCGCTGGGGCCTTTGACCAGGGATGGCAGGACTACGCTCCGCGCCGGCAAGTTGACGCCCGCTGCCAAGGTTTCCGTGCAGACACAGATCGACAACAACCGATCTTGAAAAAGTTGCTCAACCAGGCGTCGATACTTGGGGAGTACGCCGGCGTGGTGAACGCCGATGCCACGAACCAGGATTTGCTTGAGTTTGGGACCAGCCCCTTGTGATAGTTCGTGGTTTTCCAACGCCTCAAACAATCGCTGCTGTTGATCGGGCTGGATCAACTTCTTGCCGCGCAGCAAATTGGCCACAGTCCAGCAGGTCTCGCGATTGAAACAGAAGACCAACGCGGGAGTCAACCGATCAGCTTCGTTTCTGCCAAACATCAATTCGAGTTGCTCATCCAACATTTGATCGGCGACCCATTGATAGGTCAGCGGAACGCGGCGCTCTTGGCTTTCCACGAGTTGCAGTTGGCGCCGGTGTTGCAATGCCAGCCATTGGTTGAATTCTCGAGCGTTTCCCACCGTGGCGGATAACAGCAGCGTTTTGACGGAAGTGGGAAGGAGCGCCAGGCCAAATTCCCAAACCACGCCGCGCTCCAAGTCATTGAAACTGTGGAATTCGTCCATAACCACGGCCCAGACGTCAGAGAAGTCAAACGCTTCTCGGTGAAGCAATCGATTGAGGAGGATTTCCGCGACGACCACTTGGATGGGAGCCTCGGGATTGATTTTGCGAGTGCCGGTCGCCAGGCCGATCGAATCGGCGGGATAACCCCAACGCGTGGCAGCGGCTTGCAGCTCCTGAAACTTTTGGTCAGTCAATGCGATCAGTGGGGTGGTGTAGTAGGCTTTGCGGCCGAGTTGAAGTGCTTCAAACATGGCGGCTTCGGCGATCAGCGTCTTACCCGTTCCGGTCGGCGCACATACCAAGACACCTTGTGGGCTGGAGAACCAGGCGAACAGGGCCTCTTCCTGGACGGGATAAGGCGAAAACGGGAGTTGATCGAAATAGCGTTGGGCGACTTCGTCTCGGACCGATTGATCGTTCAACAGCCTGCCCCTTCCCGTGCGCGGACCATGATAGGAGCGCGCCAAATACAAATCTCAACGAGAGACGCTTGACACTGGCTGAAACTCAGTTGGAAACCGCTCAAAATCCCGTGATAGTAGCCGCCGAATTTCTGCCAGCGCCAAACGTTTGCCGAAATTGCTTTTGACGCGTTCCGAATGCAAAGCGACAAC
Source organism: Pirellulaceae bacterium (assembly GCA_035327685.1). Lineage (GTDB taxonomy): Bacteria > Planctomycetota > Planctomycetia > Pirellulales > Pirellulaceae > BJ22. Next base: position 4,636 of record DAOLCX010000143.1, read on the forward strand.
GTGCCTATCCCAGACCTAAACTACAAGGCCGAAGCGCAAGCGAGTGAACCCTTGGCCAACGCGGAAGCCCCGGTTTTGGGATAGGCTTTAAGTCTAACGCAAACACGCTGGCCGAGACCAGCGTGTTGTCGAAGAACTCGTAGTCGAACCTCAAAGGGAGTTCAATTAATCCAGGAAGCCGACCAGTTCCTGGCTGCGGCTAGGCTGTTGCAATTTGCGGACCGCTTTGGCTTCGATTTGGCGGATCCGTTCGCGTGTGACACGGAAGATATGACCAACCTCTTCCAAGGTGTAGCTATAGCCATCGCCTAATCCATACCGCAGCTTGATGATTTCGCGTTCGCGGTAGCTGAGCGTTTTAAGTACTTTTTCAATCCGTCGGCGGAGCATGTCTTGTGCCGCACCTTGGGACGGGTTGATCGCTTCGCCGTCAGGAAGCAAGTCGCCAAATTGGCTGTCTTCGCTGGTGCCGACCGGTCGATCCAGGCTGATCGGATAGCGACTCATCGCCAACACGCGGCGAGCCTCTTCGATGGTGGTATCCGAGCGGCGTGCAACTTCTTCGAGCGTAGGTTCGCGTCCCAATTCTTGTAGTAATTGCCGCGAGACGCTGCGGACGCGCGACATCGTTTCGACCATATGCACGGGGATGCGAATGGTGCGGCTTTGATCGGCCACGGCGCGGGTGATGGCCTGGCGAATCCACCATGTCGCATACGTACAGAACTTGAATCCGCGGCGGTATTCGAACTTATCGACAGCCCGCATCAGGCCGGCATTTCCCTCCTGAATCAAATCCAGAAAGCTTAAGCCGCGATTGCGGTACTTTTTGGCAATCGAGACGACGAGCCGCAAGTTGCCTTCGGACAGTTCGCGTTTTGCCTGTTGGTATTCGGAGAATACCTTTTTCAAATACCGGACGCGATTCCGCAGGCTGGTGGGAGATTCCTGGCAGGCAATCAGCATCATCCGGAGATCTTGCAGCCACGGTTGTCGTTCGGCGGCCGGTTTCCGCGCTTTCTTGTGTTGATGAATTCGTTGGTGGAGTTCATCGATGGTGCGACTGAATTTTTCGACAACGGGCAGGGCTGCTTCGATCCGCTGGGTCCGCAGGCCGAGTTCTTCGATCAAGCGGACACAGCGTCTGCGCCGCCGGGCCAAAGCGGTCCACGCCTGACGGCGTTCGGTTTTGCTGCGCGATTTGGAAAACGCGATCATAAAGTCGCGGCGATTGCGTTTGAGCAAAACGGTCAACGTGTTCAGGTTATGGGGAATCCGGCCTTGAATCTGATCTTTTTCCAAGCGGTCAGTCACCGAGACCTGCACCGTCCGATCAAACGGCAGTTCACCGGCGTGGACGCGCCGCAACGTCTTAAATGCCATTTGGATCACATAGTCGCATTCGAGAAGTTTTGTCCGGAATTGCCGGCGAGTGATTTCGATCCGTTTGGCCAAGGAGATTTCCTGGGTGCGAGTCAACAGGGGGATCTCGCCCATCTGGGTCAAATACATGCGCACCGGATCATCAGACCAGGTGTCGGCGCCATCTAACGGTGCAATCAAATCGACTGCTTCGCCGGTCAATTCAGTATCATCGGCAGCTTCGACTCCGACTTGATTGTCAACGACATCATCGTCGTCCACGTCCGGGGCCACAATGGCTTCGTCGAACGGTTGGTCGGCGATCCGGGTCCGCGTCGATTCGTCTTCGTATTCATCGAGAATTGTGTCGCACAAGG
>DAOLCX010000144.1:0-6362 GCA_035327685.1 Pirellulaceae bacterium
GGGGATGGGAGTGCTTGGCGCGGAGCCAACACGGCTTGGGACAGTACGCCGAATGCCGTAATTCGATGGAGTACTTGCGGCTGTTGGCTGAAGACGAAGTTGCCCTCGTCATGGCTGTCGGTCGATTGCGATTGGAGTTGGGTGACATCAGCACGGCGATCATCGATTTTTCGAGTATCATCGAGCGCGCGGGAGCAGGTGTCGATCCGGCTTTATTGGCTCGAGCTCAATGTTATGAGCGCATGGGATCATTGCCGCGCGCGATCAGCGATTACTCTCGCTATTTGGGAAGCCAGCCCGGGCACGTAACTTCGCGATTGAAGCGGGCCCGTTTGTATGCCAGGCGTGGCGAACAGGATGCTGCGTTGGAGGATATTCGGTTTGTCTTGGATTTGGAACCTCGCTGCTTGGAGGCCTGGATTGAGCTGGCAGACATCGAATTGAAACAAGGCCAATTGGCCAGTTCTAGCAGCGCCTGTGAACAAGCCCTGGCGATCGACAATCGAAACTGGCGCTTGTGTTTAATCGTCGGGCAGGTTCACCACCAATTGGAGCGATACAGCGAAGCGCACGACCATTTTTCTCGAGCCATCGACGTGGCTAGAACGGCTGATGAAAAGGCCGAATCGTTTTTCCGCCGCGCCGAGACTCACATCGCATTGCAGCAGTGGGATCAAGCCATCTTCGATTTGGAGCGGGCCACGGTACTGCGCAGCCATGATGTCGGTGCCTGGTTGACCTTAGCCGACGTGCAAATGCGACGCGACGAGTGGGAAGGAGCAGCCAGCGGGCTACTGCACGCCATGCAGGTGACACCGACTTTTTCATCCCAATGGCGAGGTCTGGCCCAACAGATCGCCGATGGTGTGATTCAGCAGGCGACACGAATGCTGCAGCGGGGCCATCAGGAAACTCGGATCTTTCGGCGGCGAGCACACGCTTTGTATTTCCTCAATCGCCTGACGGAATCTTTGGCCGACTGCGACACGGTTCTGGCGGCCGACCCACAGGACGATGAAATCCGCATTCGCCGCAGTATGGTTCTGCATCAGTTGGGCGAGTTTGACGCGGCATTGAAAGACTTGACGAGATTATTGCGCCGCCAGCCGGATCAACATTATGTCCGTTATTTGCGCGCCCGAACCTTGGTGCAAACCGACGATTTTGACGCGGCGTTGTCGGATTTGAATAAAGCGATTGCGATGGCGCCGCGGGTGGCCAAGTATCATTTGCTGCGGGGCGAAGTTCAACGCCGTCGGGGAAAGCTCTTCAAGGCTATCCGCGCCTTTGGTCGCGCCCACATGATTCAGCCCGGTGACGTGCGGGCTTTGCGATTGCGAGCGGAGGCCTGTTTGTTGGCAGGATATCCTGCAGAAGCGGTGGCCGACCTTTCCCGGGCTCACGAAATGGAACCGAACAACCCGGAATATTTGACTTTGCGCGGCCAGGCCTTGCTGAATCTCGACCAGCTCGATCAGGCGATCGACGATTTCGACGACGCCGTTCGGTTGAATTCAAAGAACTCCAAGACGTACACCGGACGCGCTATGGCTTTGCTCCACAAGGGCGAACATCAAGAAGCTCTGTTGTGGCTGACCAAGGCAGTTCATCGTTTTGCTGATGAACGCGACCAGGCGCAGTTGTTTTTGGCGCGTGGCCGGGTGTTTTCGGACATGGGGCGCCCTTCCATGGCCATTGCGGACTATTCGGCCGTACTGAAACGCATGCCCTCTGAATCGCAATCAGCCGGCCAGGTCCGTTTGTTGCGAGCCATCGCCTGGATTCGCGACGGGCAGTATTACGCCGCGGAGCGAGACTTGAAAAAAGTCCGCAAAGTGTTGCGCAACAACGCATTGGCTGACCAGTTGTTGATGTGGGTCCGCGACCGCGATCTGCCGATGCCCAACGAACTGGAAGTCAATGGAAAATTGAAACAACTGACCCGACCTCCCCGTGTCCGGGAAGGGATAGCGGTCAATCGTGATGACGATCAATGGTTGGTCGCCGCACCGTACGATATGTGGATCCTCCGCGATGCTGGAGCGACTGAGTTCGGCCCCGTTTCCAAACTGACACTCGATCAATGGGCCGAGCAGGGACGCATCGCTCAGGGAATGAGATTGCTCCGCAGCGACTGGTCGAAGTGGAAAAAGGCAGAGAAGATATACCCCGATCTCGCCGAGTAGCCCACGTTGGTGGATGCTGTTAACCCGCAAATCCTGCTGCGCAATACCAGCCCGACTCGCGAGCAAGTGAACCGAAAACACAAATTCACTCGCTTGCGCTTCGGGCTTGTAATTCAGGTTCTGGGAAAAGCACTTAGTAGTTCTCGACTGGCGAGCCTTCCAGGTTGGGGTCGGGTCCATCGAGAAAACCGGAGAGGGTTCGCGCTCGGTAGGGCTGTTGAAGTTTGCGAACGGCCTTGCTTTCGATCTGCCGCACGCGCTCGCGAGTGACCGAGAAAATCCGGCCTACTTCTTCGAGGGTATAGGCGTAACCGTCGGTCAGGCCATACCGCAATTTCAGAATTTCGCGTTCTCGATAGTTGAGATGCTCCATCGCCTCTTCGATACGAATTTTCAATGCTTGCTGGTTGGCATCGTAGAGCGGATCGTCGTCCCGGTAGTCTTCCAAAAACTCACCGAAGTAGCTCTCTTCATGCTCGCCCACCGGCTGGTCAAGCGACAACGGCTGCCTCGCCATTTTCATAATCACGCGCGTATCATCCAGCGACAATTTGGCCCGATCGGCTGTTTCTTCGGGACTCGGTTCGCGGCCGAGTTCCTGGACCAGGTCTCCGATGACCGAGCGAATCTTGGTCATGGTGTCGATCATGTGAACCGGTACGCGAATCGTCCGGCTTTGATCGGCAATGGCCCGTGTGATCGCCTGTCGAATCCACCAGGTGGCATAGGTGGAGAATTTGTAGCCGCGTTTGTATTCGAACTTGTCAACCGCGCGCATTAATCCCGTGTTTCCTTCCTGAATCAAATCCAGAAAACTCATTCCTCGATTGCGATATTTCTTGGCGATCGACACGACCAGCCGCAAGTTGCCCGCGGAAAGGACACGTTTGGCCGCATCATGCCGAGTTTGCCATTCCGTTGTGGCTGCGATTTTGCGGTGCAACGTGCGCGGAGTCTCTTGGGTTTGCCGCATCAAACACACCAACTCGCTGCGTAACTCAGCCGCATTGACGGGCAGTGTCTGACCGGAGTTCAGCATGGTGTACAGGGCTTGCATGCGGTCGTTAAGAGCCTTCAACCGCACGAAGACCGGATACAAACGGGTGAACCGCAAATTCATTTCTTCGATCAAACGGACGCATTTATTGCGCCTTACGACCAGCCGCCGCCAGGCATCATGACGGACCTTTTTCGAGTTCAGTCGATTGACTGCCAGGTAATAGTCCTTGCGATTTTCAGCCAGCAAGTGTTTCAGTGTCGCCAGGTTGGGAACCAGTCGCAGCAGAATGCGTTTCTTTTCCAGGCGATTGGTCACCGAGACTTCAATGGTACGATCCAAACGTAGCTGCCCGTTGCCGATCCGTTGCAACATGTCGTAGGCCGCCTGCAACATGAAATCGCTGGACAGCATCAGGTTCCGAAAATGCCAGCGAGTGGCTTCGATTTTGCGGGCTGCCTCGACCTCCTCGTCCCGACTGAGCATGGGAATTCGGCCCATTTGCATCAGGTACACGCGCACAGGATCTTCCAAGAGCGGGTCGCCGCCACCTTCTTCCTGGTCATCGGCTTCTTGAGCGTCGTCCGCTTCGTCCAAGTCGATATCCAGCGCCAAGTTCAACGGAATGATCGGAAGTTTAGGATCACTTTCAGAAGGGTTGCCGGCTGGGTTGGTTGCGGGGTTCTTTGCCATGGTCGCTCTGCTCCAAAGAAAACTGGGCGTGGGGATCAGTTGACGGTTCCGAGGGATGCACAGGGAGTGCCAACAGTCGAGCAGCTTCCGGGCAAGACCTGGTAAACACCAAGGAAATGCCCGTGTTTTGCGAGTATTCTTCCGGCGAGAACTGATTCGATCGGGTTGGATCTTGCGGCCCAGCAACGCCTGCCACGTTGCCAAAAATCGACCGGCAGCGTCTCAATTTCCTTCAAATGTTGTCAAAATGCAACACGAAACCAAAGGTGGATTACCGCTTGAGTTCGCTGACAACTCGCCCATCGATGATGGTTCCCAAGCAGTGGCTCGTGTATTCAAAGGGGTCGCCGTCGAACAGGGCCAGATCACCATCCTTACCGATTTCGATCGACCCCACCCGATCGCTGACGCCCAACATTACCGCCGCATCGCGAGTAATGGAGGACAGGGCCTGTTCAAAGGACAAGCCGTGTGCCGCGGTCAATGCAGCTTCAAAAAGCACGACACGCGTCTTGGGAACATACCCTTCGAAACCGCTTTGCATGGCGACCGGAATACCCGCTTGAACCAACTTGGCTGCAGTTTCAAAACTGAGGTTTTCATACTCGCCCACAGCACGCGTCATCGTGGGATGCAAGATCACCGGAACACGAGCAGCGCGAATCTGATCAATCATCAAGTACGATTCCGCGGCCCCGTCCAGCCAAAGTCGGATTTTAAATTCTTCGGCCAAGCGTAAAGCCGACGCGATATCTTGTGCTTTGTTGGCGGTCACCAGCAGCGGGAGCCGCCCCTCCAAAACTTCCACCATCGCTTCCATTCGCAAATCGCGTCCACTGCTTCCCTTATCACCCGCTTGGCCATCACCGCCTTCTGCAACGGTCGGATTTCGTTTCTGCTGGTACTCTTGTGCCTTGATCAGTTCCTGGCGGAGCATGGCAATTTGTTTGCCGCGCGTGCCGGGTGAGCCCGTGCTGCGCGTCCCACCCGGCCCCAACGTCGCGGCCACAGCGGCTTGTTCGATGACCACTGCATCTTCGACGGAGTTGCCCACGGTTTTGATGATCATGGTTTGGCCCGACACCAATTCCCCTGGCGCGTGCCCCGTGTGGATCGTCGTGATCCCGAAACTTCGTAAATAGTCGATCAACTGCTCGCGAATATTGACCGCGTCCATCGCGCGCAATTCAGGTTGCATCGCGCCACTGCGTTCTAATTGGTCTTGGTCGTGCGGTTGGTTGTAAATCCCGGTCAACCCGGCGGTGCCATGGGCGTCGATCAAGCCGGGGGTGACGATCGCCGCCTCCAAAACTCGGTATCCGGGCGGGATCACAACTTGTGCCGCCGGTCCAACCGCGGCGATTTTGCCGTTGTGAATGACCACTACGCCATCTCGAATGGGCTCTCCGGCCATGGTGTAAATCGTCCCGCCGCGCACGGCGACTTGAGCCTCAACCGATGGCGGATGGCAGAGCGCGGCGAGTGCAAACCAGACAAATCCCAGGGCGCACCACCAGCCATTATCGCGGGCAATTCGCGGCGAGCGACGAATCGCCCGTGTGCTTGGAGTTCGGCAATTGATCATTTCCATCACTTATTGGTCCTGGTCAGCAAAGTATCCTTGCAGTGACAATCCGTATTGCCGCAACATCAGTTCGTGGAAACAACAAAAATACGGATCTTGATCGCGCCCCGCTCCGTAACCGCCGACGGCAAACAAGCGGTCGGACGCATCCGCTCGATCAAAGACCCTTTGTCCTTCCACCCACGTTTCCACGACTTTGGTGTACACACTCAGCGGATCACCATCGAGCAAGATGAAATCGGCATCTTTGCCAGGTGTCAGCGAGCCGATCCGCTGATCGAGGTCGAGCATTTTGGCGCCGTTTAATGTCAGCGCGGCCAGCGCGCCAGGCCGCGACATGCCGCCGCGCACAGCCAATGCCGCTGAGCGGAAAAACAACCGCGAATCGGTGATATAGTCGTCGGTATGAAAAGCGACCAGGACTCCGGCCCGTTCCAGGATCGCTCCAGTTTCAAACGATAATTCGGCCGCTTCCAGTTTCCCGCCCGGGCTGTCAATCACGATCACTGAACACGGAGCGCCGGCCCGAGCGATCTCATCCGCTACTTTCCAGCCTTCGCTTACATGATGCAACACCACTCGAAAATCGAACTCTATCGACAGTCGCAACACGGTCAGGATGTCATCGTGTCGGTGGGTATGATGGTGCACGATCCGGCGTTTGGATATCACTTCTTGCATGGCTTCCATGCCGATATCGCGCGGTGGCAGTTTATCAGGATTGCCGGCGGCGCGTTCGATTTTGTCGGCGTATTCGCGGGCTTTGATAAAATGTTGACGCACCAAGGAAGCCGCCTTGCCCCGCGTTCCGGGAAACGGACCTCCACCCGAACGAATGGGATTCGTGCCGTTGGCCATCTTCATGCCGCCGAGAATCTTGCCGGCATCGTCGTAAATGGCC
>DAOLCX010000145.1:0-6357 GCA_035327685.1 Pirellulaceae bacterium
GAGTCGGCTCGTGGTGAAGGTGGGCGAGTCTGGGTTCCGCGGAAACCGCAAGGCTCCCGGCTCCCCCAACAAATTCCCGCCAATGAGAGATTTTACTTCTTAGAAGAACGATATCCCAAATACGGAAACCTCGTGCCGCGCGATATCGCGACACGTGAGATCTTCGACATCTGTGTCAATGAAGGGTTAAGTGTCGAAACCGGTCGCTTGTGTGTATATTTGGACCTGACGCATATCTCGAAAAGCGAACTCGATCGCAAGTTGGGGGGCATTCTGGATATCTACCGCAAGTTCCAAGGAGTGGAGCCGAGTGAAGTCCCCATGAAGATATTTCCGGCGGTCCATTATTCGATGGGCGGCTTATGGGCCGACTACGATCGCTCCGCGGAAGGAGGATTGAGAGCCGGCAGCCCCATGAATCATCAGACTAACCTGCCCGGTCTATATGCGATTGGCGAATGCGATTACCACTATCACGGAGCCAATCGACTGGGGGCGAACTCACTTTTAAGCTGCATTTTCTCTGGATTGTTCGTCGCCTCAGGGATCCAGAATCGGTTGGGCAGCCTGAAAGGCGGTGCGGTTGCTGATCAGCCTCAGGAGTTGTTTACGCGAGCGGTACAACAGCACCAGGAGCATCACGATTCGCTGCTGAAGCGGCCCGCCAATGGCGACAATCCTTATCAAATTCATCGCGAATTGGGGGACGTGATGACCAAAGCGGCCACCGTGGTCCGCCGCAACGATCAATTGGCCTCGGCCTATGAACACGTTTGCGCTCTGCACGCGCGAGCTCAACAGTGTGGACTTTCGGACTCGGGTAACTGGACGAACCAGAATGTCGTCTTTGCCAAGGCACTGCTGGATATGTTCCCGTTGGCCAAAGCTATTGTGCGTGGAGCGCTGGCCCGAGACGAATGCCGGGGCGCACATTTTAAGCCAGATTTTGCGTTTCCGGGTATTCAATCCACCGATTCGGAGTCGCGGCGAAAGGAGGCGGAAGCCTGGTGCGATCGGTTCGAGGCCAACAATGCGCGTTGGTTGAAATCTACGATTGCGACCCATCAGGGAGAGCACCCCGCATTGACGTACGAAGATGTCGATACATCGTTGATCCCGCCTCGACCTCGATTATACGGCCTGGTGGGCGCGGAGATCATTGAACAAGTGTGGAATGAACGGCAGCAAGGGGGCGGTGCAGGTCGTGAAGGCCCGCGTACGGCTCAAGTGGCTACTGTGTGAGCGTTCTAATACGTAACAGAGATTCATCGAGCTAAACGATCACATCAAGATGTTGACAGACGCCTACGGGACAACAATCAAATCTTTTCGGGTGCGTGTTTTGCGGCAAGATGCGCCGGGGCAACCGCCGTATTGGCAGACATTTGACGTCCCATATGAGCCCGACATGAATGTCATTAGTGTGCTGCAACAAATTGCCGCCCATCCGCGCACTGCGGATGGGCAGGCAACTACGCCAGTCGCATGGGACTGCGGTTGTTTGGAAGAGGTCTGTGGTGCCTGCACGATGGTCATCAATGGACGCGTGCGACAAAGCTGCTCGGCATTGGTCGATCGACTGTTGACTGAACAGCCTCAGGGAATCACGTTGGAACCGATGAGTAAGTTTCCAGTGGTTCGAGACTTGATGGTTGACCGCGGACGGATGTTTCAAGCATTGCAAAAGGTCAGGGCCTGGGTTCCCGTCGATGGCTACTATGATTTGGGCCCAGGTCCGCGGCAATCTCGCGCCGAACAGGAAGTCGCCTATCCACTGAGCGAATGCATGAGCTGTGGATGCTGTTTGGAAGCCTGCCCCCAATATGCGAAAGTCGAAATCTCACGCGAGTCGGGAGAATCGGAGGAATCGTATCAACTTCGCTTGAGCGAAGCATACGACAAGAGTTTCATCGGTGCGCACGCCATCAGTCAAGCGATGTTGTTTAATGCGCACCCCGTAGGAAAATGGAATGCTGGAGAACGTCTGGAAGCCTTGACGCATTCTGGGGGAATCCAAGTCTGTGGCAACGCTCAAAACTGTGTGGCGGTTTGCCCCAAAAACATCCCCTTGACGACTTCGATTGCGCGTGCCGGTCGAGCGGTCAACTGGCATAAACTCCGACAATTGTTCGGTTGGTAAAGCAATGGGGCATGAAACTGCAAACGGCAGGCGATCGTTGCGGCATAAGCTGCCCAGCCGACGGCAGCTACCCAACTTCTAATTGTCCAATGAAATTTCTATAATGCGAGGCGTTTGCCGACGGCCGGTCTCTTGCGTCGGTGCCATGAGGGCCAATGGCGAGACTCGACCATTATGAATCAGCAGAACGTGACCGTCCAACGAGTCGCCTGGAGCGATTTGTTCCCTTTCGCCATTCTGCTGCGCACGCTCCCCTTGGCCGCCAGTTTTTCTGTTTGGAGTCTGGCGTGGATCGGAGTCCTCCTGAGTCCCGTTGGATGGTTCCTGTTGAAGCTGGTGTTTATTGCCAATGACGATTTCAAGACCAACCCGGAGTTGATCGCATCCGTACAGAATCAGACCAGCCCCTTCCGGGGTGTATTAGACGCTGATGGTCCTTTGCGGTTTGGCCTGGACGTGCAGATCGGCAACAGAATCAGCCTGGGCCCCTTGGCGGCGTTTCAAAAGGTCACCGAACCATTCTGGCGGTGGTTTGAATGGCATAGCAGTTGGCGACATGCAGCGTTTTGGATGTTGGGTGGAGTCTGGACGCTCGTTGTATGGAGTTTTATCGGCTGCGCGATTGTCAGAACCTGTTTGGTTCGTCTGGCACGAGACGAGCATTTGGGGATCGACGAGGCGGCCGAGTTCGCCTTCAACAAGTTCACAACGGCGTTGACCGCGTTGGCGGTACCTTTGTTCGCGGTAACTCTATTAGCCGTGCCCGGTTGGTTTGCCGGTTGGGTTATGCGCGCTGATATCGGTTTGGCTTTGGTCAGTGTCGGTTGGGTGTTCGTGCTCGTACTTAGTGCCGGAATGGTGGCGTTGTTGGCCGGCTGGCTGCTCGGGTGGCCACTTATTCTCGCGGGATTGAGTGCCGACAAGGTCAAGGCGATCGATAGCATGACGCGAGTCTATGCATTCATTTTCCAGAAACCTATCAATTATGCCTTCTATATACTATTGGCCGTACTGTTTAGCGGTGTTTGTTGGCAAGTCGTTTCCGTGTTGGCAACCAATACGGTGCAATTAGCCTACTGGTCAACGTCCTGGAGTCACGGCGACTCACCCGAGAATCACCGTGCTGTGGTGGCGAGCGGCTCTCAAGGTGATGAACTCCTGGACAGCTTACAGCCGTCTCCTTGGGTGGTTTTTGGAGGAAACGCTATACGCTTTTGGAACGGAGCGATTTTGTCGCTGGCTGTGGCGTTCCTGTACGGACATTGCTGGGCGTTAGCGGCAGCCATTTTCCTGTTGATGCGGCGCGATGTCGATCAGGTTGAGTTTGATGAGATGTTCATGCCGGAAGATGAACTGTCGTATCCATTACCGCCGTTAGTTACCGATGAGCGAGGGATTCCAACCATCCAGCCGCTGAATGATGGACCGAATGACACTCACGAAAGCTGACACATGCAACGGACGTCGGAGGCACGGATGGGTGCAAACTCAATTTCCAGGGCTGAACTGATGTATCCATGAGAATCGGGTAAAGCACAAATGCGACACTGGATGGTGTTATTAGCGGAGCAGGAAACAACCAAGGGGTTCTCGGACATCAGTTGGCTGAACATCGTCAGTTTATTGGGACTATTCTCCATGCTAGGCTTAGCCTGGTTGATGAGTTCGGCTCGTGGGAAAATCAACTGGCGGTTGGTGGGAAGCGGAGTCGGGTTGCAATTGTTGTTAGCAGCAATTTTGTTTCAATCCCAAACCTGGACTTTTGGGGGGCGATTCCCGGGCGGAATTCTGTACTATGGTATCAATCTGTTCTTCGACGCCATCAAAAGCTGGTCGGACGAAGGAGCGGCATTTGTGTTTGGTTTTGTGGGTGACCGTGCGCCACCGGCCATCCCCTCGTTGACACTGCTCACTTCATTTGCATTCGGCGTCATTCCCACGGTGATTTTCTTCGCGGCCTTGATGTCGGTGTTGTATTACGTAGGGATCATGCAGTGGCTGGTCAAATGGATGGCTTGGGTCATGCAACGGGTGATGGGAACTTCTGGGGCGGAGAGTCTGGCGGCGGCGGCCAATGTTTTTGTGGGGCACACGGAAGCCCCGCTGGTTGTGCGGCCGTATGTGGAGCGGATGACCCGCAGCGAATTGAACGCCTTGATGGTTGGCGGATTTGCCACAATTACAGGGGGATTGATGGCCGTCTTCGCCAGTATGGGTGTCAGCGCCGGCCATTTAGTCGTTGCCTCGATTGTCTCGGCCCCAGCTGCCTTGGTGATTGCCAAAATCCTGCAGCCCGAATTGGAGCAACCGGAAACCTTGGGCGATGCGTCGGTAGTTTACCAAAGCGATGCGTCCAATGTCGTGGAGGCGGCCGCGAATGGCGCCAGCGAGGGGCTCAAGTTGGCGCTGAACATCATCGGCATGTTGATTGCTTTTGTGGCCTTGGTGGCGATGGCCAATGCGATCTTGGCGATGTTTGGTGCGTGTGTGGCGTGGACTTGGAATTCGATCTTTCAACCTGAGGAAATGTTAGTCTTGGATTGGTCGTTGAAAGGTCTGTTCGGCCTGATCTTCTGGCCATTGGCGTGGGTGATGGGTATAGCGCCTGCGGAATGCTATGCCAGTGGAAATATGTTGGGCACCAAAACGGTGTTGAATGAGTTCATTGCGTACGATGAACTGGTGAAGACCGAGTTGAGCCCCCGCGCTAAATTGATTATGACATATGCACTTTGCGGTTTTTCAAACTTCGGTGCGATTGGCATCCAGTTGGGTGGAATCGGCGCCATGGCTCCCGGCAGGAAGAAAGATCTGGCACAATTGGGATTACGCGCCATGTTTGGAGGCATGTTGGCCTGCTGCATGACTGCCTGTTTGGCAGGCTTGCTGTTCGGTGTATTTACCAACGGTTGAAGGCCGGGTGACCTTCCTTGACGGCCACGAACAGCCCTCGACAACGGGCGGTCACCGTCCCATTCAACGTCGCGATTGTGCCTTCAGTCGTTGCCCGGCGATCGTGGAAATCCGTAGCCCAGGAAGCCAGCAACAGGGGTTCCCCTATCGGAGTTGGTTTTTCCATCCGAATCGTGTATTCCGCAGTCACGGTTCCAGGGGGTACTGTCAACTCCAAACGTTTCATCAAATGCCAGGCGGCTGCCCAATTGCAATGGCAATCGAGCAACGTACCAATGATGCCGCCGTTGATTACCCCTGGAAATGCTTGGTGATGTTCCAACGGCACGAACTGAGCGACCAATTGCTCGCCTTGAACATGACTTTGCAGACGCAAACCCAAGACGTTTGCCGGGCCGCAGCCAAAGCAGATGCTGCCAGGTGAGAAACGGTCTTGTAAACTGAGTGCCATACCGATCGTGTACGGTTCAATTGCGCGAAGGATACCAGGCAGAGGGCCGCAGGATTGGCTGTCTGGAAAGTTCGTCCAACGCAGGATGGGTCGGACGTGGCGATCGACGAGTTTCGCTCGGCATTACCGGTGGCCAAGCCGAAGCCGGATTCTCATTCAGATCGTTCCAGAGCTTGGATTCATGCGTTGGGAATGTCGCATAAGGGGAATAATAACTAGAGTCTGGCCCCGGTGTTCTCAAGTGGTAACCTGCGCCCCATCCAATTCCCAAAAATCGATCGATGCGCTCGATAGGACGACGAGTCCGGACCCATTGGGCCTCAACGCTCGAGGCGCACTGCACAAGTGTTATAAATGCGATACTGGCCAACAGGATACGAACCATCATCTTCTCGGAATACGCCGGGGCCTTGAGGATACGCTTTCGCAACTCGCCAACCGAAGGTGGCTCCTGTACCAAACAGGCTTGGCTGCAAAGGCTTGACGCAACTATTTATCGAGCCTTTGGAATCGCAAAATCGGTCCTTTCGTGCCCACCTGCGCGGATTAATTGGAAAATCCGTTACGGTTTCACATTTAGGTTCCGTTTTCGTCGATTGCGCCAGAATTTTTGAAAAAATCGTCGATGATAGCAGTAGCGATTAAACCGATTATTGCAACAAACCCAAACTGCGTTGGCAGCGCGTCGGCGCACGCCCACGGCAATGGATCGGCTGACCATTTGCCGCGCTCGAAGCGACATATTTCACCAGGGCAGACCAATCAAGGAAAAGAATTATGAGTACCCGGTTAACACTTTCTATGATGTGCCTGGCTACGGTAATCGCGTTATCATCGGCTACCTGCGCACAAC
>DAOLCX010000146.1:0-6357 GCA_035327685.1 Pirellulaceae bacterium
GGGTTTGCGCTCGGTCTCGTGGTTGCGACGGTGCTGGGCGCGCTCACCGGCTTCTCGGCCCGGGTGCGACAGGTGCTCGACCCGACGCTGCAAGCCCTGCGCGCGATCCCGTCGATCGCCTGGGTGCCGCTGTTCATCCTGTGGTTCGGGATCTTCGAGGCCTCGAAGGTGGCACTCATCGCCGCCGGCGCGTTCTTCCCGGTCTATCTGGCGCTGATGACCGGCATCCAGGGCGTGGACCGCAAGCTGGTCGAGGCGTCGTGGTGCCTGGGAGTGTCTCGCCTGGGTACGTTCTTCCGAGTGATCGTTCCGCTGTCCTGGCCGGGCATCCTCACCGGCATGGTCTTGACGTTTGCCCACACGGTCGGCGAATTCGGCGTCGTCCTGATGGTCGGCGGCAACATCCCCGGCGTGACCCGCACCCTTTCGATTGCCATTTACGACGACGTGCAGGCGTTGAACTATGAGGCAGCCGGGCAGACCGCCCTTGTCTTGGTGGCATTCTCTTTTGCGGCCCTTTGCATCACCTACGTCCTTCAGCGACGGGTGCTGCTATGAATGCCGAATTGGTAGCCCGATTCGTGAAACGATTTGGAGACAAGGTCGTGGTCGAGACAGACCTGCGGAGACCGACCGACCGTTTCTCCATCACGGTTCTGTTCGGGCCTTCGGGCTGCGGCAAGACGACGACACTGCGATGCCTCGCCGGTCTGGAGCGGCCAGAGGAAGGACGAATCACCTTCGAGAAGAAACCCTGGTTCGACTCCCAACAACGAGTCTTCATGACTCCGCAGCAACGGGAAATTGGTTACTTGTTCCAAGACTACGCCCTCTTCCCGCATTTGACCGTAGCCCAAAACACTGCCTACGGACTGCGAAGTGTTCCCTCCAACGAGCGATGGCGACGAGTCGCCGAAATGCTTGACCTCTTCCAGCTTGGAGGTCTGGAAAATCGCTACCCGCATCAGGTTTCGGGCGGGGAGCAGCAACGGATCGCCCTTGCGAGGGTAATGGTACGCCGCCCACGCTTGCTCCTGTTGGACGAACCTCTTTCTGCGCTCGACGCCCCCACTCGTGGGCAGCTACGCACCGAACTCCGACGCCTGCTAGTCGAGTTCGGTATCCCCGTCGTCCTTGTCACTCATGACCGAAAAGAGGCGATGACGTTGGCTGACCATCTGATCGTGCTCGATCGTGGCAGGGTCCGGCAGCAGGGGGCGGTCGAGGAGGTTTTCAGTCGCCCTGCCGATGTCGAGGTAGCTCGAATCGTTGGAATGGTGAACGTGCAACCCGGTCGAGTTGTAAAGACCGAGGACGGCCTGGCGACCGTGGCCGTGGGCAACACGCAGTTGCTCGCACTTGCTCCGACACCATCCGCCAAACACGTCCATGTCTGCATCCAGCCCGAAGACGTTATCTTGCAGAAGGGAAGCACGGATCATGCAAGCCCCCGCAATCGGCTGGCGGGTGTCGTCAGCACGTTGACCCCCGAAGGGCCGCTCGTGCGAGTCGCATTGGACTGTGGTTTTCCGTT
Organism: Pirellulaceae bacterium; assembly: GCA_035327685.1. Lineage (GTDB taxonomy): Bacteria > Planctomycetota > Planctomycetia > Pirellulales > Pirellulaceae > BJ22. Next base: position 1,535 of record DAOLCX010000146.1, read on the forward strand.
GGTCGCCCTCGTGACCCGACCGGCGTGTGAGGAACTCGAACTGCGGGAAGGAGAAATAATCACCGCTCTTGTCAAATCGCCTTCCGTTCACTTGATCGTCCGATGCTGAGGGCAAAACGAATGGGCAAGATCGACTTGTTGGAGACACTACCACCCAAGAAATCCGCCAAACGGCGGGCGGATGTGGCGTTCGCCTACGCAGTTCCCATCGGTGTGCTGGGCGGGCTGATCGGGCTTGGAGGTGCCGAGTTCCGCTTGCCGGTCCTGGCTGGACCACTCGGCTATTCAGCACGGCGGGCCGTGCCCCTCAACCTCTCTGTCAGCCTCATCACCTTGACCGCCGCCCTTGTCTCCCGAAGCACCACTCTATCGTTTCAGCCGCTCCTGCCGTTCTCGTCGGCAATACTGTCGTTAATCGGCGGTGCCGTTGTCGTAGCGTTCTTCGGAACGGCCCTCGCAAAACGACTCTCGAACGAACGGCTGCACTGGACCCATTTTGGTCCTGCTCCTGGGCATTGGTGGCCTATTAGTAGCCGAGGACTTCATCCCTATTGGGATACCGGCCCTCGTTCCGGCTTCGACTTCGTGGCAAGTATGTGCCGGTGTGCTGTTCGGCCTCCTGATCGGGTTGGTCAGCAGCTTGCTCGGTGTGGCGGGCGGGGAATTGATTATTCCCACGCTAGTCTTCGCATTCGGTGCCGACATCAAGACCGCAGGCACGGCCAGCCTCCTCATCAGCCTGCCCACTGTGTCGGTCGGATTGATCCGTTACGCTCGTCAGGGTGCGTTCTCTGACCGACAGGATATGAGGGCTACTGTAACTCCGATGGGCGTTGGTTCAATCCTTGGAGCCATCCTTGGCGGAATCTTGGTGGGAGTTATTGCACCCTCGGTCCTCAAAATCGGCCTAGGCGTAATCCTGATCCTCTCGTCTCTGCGAGTGTTTCCTGCGGTGGGTCACACACGATCAACGAAAGTACCGACTGAGGGAGGCCATTGCATGCTCTGCAAAACGTAGCGTTCGCTCACCTGATTGCCCGAAGCCAAGAAGTCTACGATGTTGAGTGCCAGGAATCAGTTCCAGGGAACAGTTAAGTCCGTGAAGCTCGGCAATGTGATGGCCGAGGTCATCGTGGACCGCCTCTTCCAAGTTGGCAGGCTCGTTATCGTGTCGTGTTGCTGTAATTGCATCAGTCAAACAATGCACAACCCTTTGGCGGGCTACTCCGGAAAAGCCGGTCAATCCATGGCGAACGCGCTCGACAATTTCGGAAAGCCAACCAATTTCAGGGCCATTTGCACCACTGGCGCACCAGGGGTTACTGAAAACCGCGTCATTTCCCGCATCTTGTGACAATGTTTCGATCCCTCTCGGGCGTACTTGATGCTGACGGTGTTGCCGATGGCCAATAGCCATTATCGTGTTTCGGCAGCGCTGCGCAGCCTGATGACAACGTATGCCGTCCGTTGTGAGCGATCCGCAGGATAGACCAGCGGTAATCGAGTCGTGCGACTTTCGAAATCCCTTTGTGGCATGACCAGATAATCGGCATCATAACGTTCAGCCAACTCAACCAGCTCCTCATCCGTGTATTCGAACCAGCCATTTGACCCGTGGCGCGGTCGATAATATACATCGATGGCCCGTTGCCACCATTGAACAACTCGCGCGTCGTCTTGGGGCATATCCTTCCAACTGAAGACTTCTGGACGCTGGGCATACCATTTGAACGTTTGCTGGGCAGGTGGGGTCAAGAAGTTGTCCGTATGAGCGGTCGATTGGCGAATCCAATTACAGACTGCGCGCCAATTGCGGTAGGTCTCCCAGGTCCTCAATGCGTTATCCGGATAGCTTGGCAGTGCAGCTTGGTCCGCCGGCGGTCGCCAGTCGTTATGCCGAAACATTAAGTGCAACCCGAATGCCGACCACACCAAGGCGATGCAACTTACCAGCCACAAACGGACGAGCGAATTGGGGCGCTCAAGCCGCCATCTGGCAGAGACCAGAGATGCTAATCCGAGGCACACGGCAATGGGGACGGCAACATCGGCTAGTCGAAACCAATATAGTCGCAGCAGTGAGCCGGCCCATGCGGACCACGCCCCTTGTTCGGCGACCACGGCACATAAACACAATCCGACTACAGAAAATGCCAATGACACTCCCGCAAAATGCCAGGCTGTCCGCAAATTTGCAAAACGTCGAGAGCCCGTCCAGACCAGACTCGCCACCGCCAACAACACTGCAAAGGCCGCGACGCGGTAGATACTAAACTCCGGGAAATAGAGGTGATGAGCTAATCGAATTCGCACTTGCACCTCTGCCGCCTCGGCCCAGGCAGTGCCGTCTCCCTGCATTCGAGCTAATACAACGGGAGCGATTCCGAACAAAGCCAATGCGATGCCGGCGAATCCTGGCAGCAAATGGTCGCGCCAACGACCGAGAACCTGCGTCCCCAAGAGATGTCCGTTTGAAAGGGATGGCGAAGCTCTTTGCAGCAAACACACGACGGCGAGACTCGCACCCGACCACCATCCGACCAGCGGGTGAAATGCCGTGGCGGCACCAAGCAGTGGCCAGATGCGTGGCCAATCACCTCGGATGCCGCAGGCAAGTGCCCAAAACACAAATGAATAAGAAATCCCTTTTGCCTCAAACCCGCCCACGACCCACTCGCCCGCCAGATGGCCATGTTCTATCAATACCACCAACAGCGGGGCCGTCCACAACGCTGCACCCCATGCTCCGGTTGCCGCCACGACCAGACTTCGCCAAGCTGTTGCCAGCAGCAGCCAAGTCGTCAGACGCCCGATCCACGCATAGACCTCAAGCGAACAAAACCACGTCAGCCAACCGGTTATTGCATAAAAAAACCAATGCGAGTTTTCGGACTCCAGAAACAGGTCGCCGGCGCACCACGCGGGATTCCAGAAATGCTTGGCCTTAGTCAGATAGTACGTTTCATTGACATCCGGCACACCCCCGCCGACATAGGCAGCGAATACACACGCAATGAGAAATGTCGCAACCACATCTCGTCGCCTATGATGGCGACTGGCAGAGACTGCTGTTCGCGTTACGGTTGAAGACATCGAGTTATCTCAGCATGGCTCGTTCGCTGACTGCACAATTGACGCGGCACGGATGTCGGTCGCCTTGATGGCACGCATACTGCACATCTTGACTCAAATAGGCGTCGGGGGTCAAGTTTCAATGCTGGAGGCTTACTCCAATTGCTCGCGTTCCACCCGATGAGCCGCCTACAATCGACGATCAAATCAGGGTAATATAGCGGCGCGTTCACGTTTTTTCGCAGACAGAACCCTGACCATTTAGTGACTTGCAGCGTGTTTACTGGCTTGATCGAAGAATTAGGTACGATTCGCCAGATTGAGTTCGGCGCAGGCGATAGTCGACTGACGATCACCGGCCCACTGGTCGCTGCCGACGCGCGAATTGGTGACAGTGTTGCCATTTCTGGATGCTGTTTGACGGTCATTGAGACATCGGCGACAGAATTAGTGTTTGAAGCCGGACCAGAAACGCTCGAACGTACCACGTTGAATGCGTGGCGCGTCGGAGACTTTGTCAACGTTGAGCGATCATTGTGTGTCGGAGGACGGTTAGGAGGCCATTTTGTGACTGGTCACGTGGACGGTATTGGTGTACTGGATGAGCGAATGGATCAAGGGGAATGGTCCACGATGCGATTTCGCTGCGACCCGCAACTTTCCTTGCAAATGGCCAGTAAAGGATCCATCGCAGTGGATGGTGTCAGTTTGACGTTAGTCGATGTCGCATCGGGAACATTCAGCGTGGCATTGATCCCACATACTATGGCCATGACGACCCTGGGTCAGCTCGTCGTCGGTGGGCGGGTTAACTTAGAAACGGACGTGCTGGCCAAATACGTGCAACGACAACTCAATGCAGTGTCGGCTGCACCTAACATCGAGAAGCCGCCCCATGCCTGATACCCCATTGCCCGCCCCTCATCGACAAACGATCAGCTATCTGACGCGACGGTTCCGGCAGGTGGGTCTGAAGCCCAATGCGCGACACGGCCAGAATTTCTTGGTCGATCTGAACCTGTTGGCAATTCTGGCCGACGCCGCTCAGCTTAATCAACAAGATGTCGTGTTGGAGGTCGGCACGGGAATGGGCTCGCTGACAGCTTTGTTGGCGGCTCGCGCCGGACGGGTAGTGACTGTCGAACTCGATCGACATTTGCATCAAATGGCTCGGGAGGAGCTAGAGGCGTTCGACAATATTACGATGTTGCTGCAAGATGCGTTGAAGAACAAGAACCGGATCGACCCACTTGTTTTGCAATCCGTGCAACAGGCATTGCATGAGGTACCGGGGCGGACATTCAAGTTAGTGGCCAATTTGCCGTATAACATCGCCACGCCGTTGATATCCAACTTGTTGGCGGCTGAGCCGGTTCCCGACACGATGACGGTCACGATTCAAAAGGAATTGGCTGATCGGATTGTCGCAGCGCCGGGGAATAAGGACTATGGCTCATTGAGCGTGTGGGTTCAGAGTTTATGCGTCGCAGAGGTATTGCGGTTGTTGCCCCCGACCGTGTTTTGGCCGCGCCCTAAAGTCCCCTCCGCGATTATTCAACTCAGACATCGCCGGGATTGGAGGGATTCGATACCCCATCTCGACTATTGGCACCAGTTTGTGCGGGTTATTTTTTTTCACCGACGCAAGTTTCTGCGGGCGGTGGCCGTCAGCGCTTTTCGCGACCACTTAGACAAGCCCGCTGTCGATCGGGTGTTGAGCTCCTTTTCGCTGGGACCTGACGCGCGCACCG
>DAOLCX010000147.1:0-6339 GCA_035327685.1 Pirellulaceae bacterium
GAACAATGGATTGATACCACAAGCAACCACGACGCCCCGATTTGAATCCAGCACTGGGCGCACCACAGCCGCGTCGCTCGGGCCATCGTTACAGGCTCCTACTAGAGGCTTCACGACACTGCCGCCCAGAACTTCATGATCGTATTGGCGGACAATCCAATGCTTGCTGGCCACCGTCGGCGACGCGAGGATTTTCAGCAATACCTCACCCAATGGCACCGACGAAGTTTGCGCATTGTCAACCTCACGTTCGGGAATTGGTCGATATCGGGCGGCTCTGACGGTGTGAGGTCGTCCGTCATGTAGAAACGCCATATCCAGTTCGCCCACGGCGTTCTCATCGTACGACAGCGTCAACTTTCCGCTGGGCACAAACTTGCCGATGCGTGTCGCTTCCACAGACTCCTGACGGCAGAGAGACTCAAACTCTGCCCATTGATCAGGAGGCACCGCCAACACCATCCGTTCTTGAGCTTCCGAGATCCAGATTTCGGTGTAGCTCAAACCCTGATACTTCAGCGGTGCACGTTCCAACCACACTTCCGCACCCAGTTCCGCCCCCATTTCACCGACGGCGCTGGAGAACCCACCCGCCCCACAATCGGTCACTGCGTGATACAGCCCACGATCCCGCGCTTGCAACAGAACATCCATCAACATTTTCTCGGTAATCGCATTTCCGATTTGCACTGCGCCACCGCTCACGCGCTCACTTTCCTCTGTCAATTCTGCTGAGCTAAAGGTCGCTCCATGAATTCCATCTCGTCCCGTTCGGCCTCCGATCACGACGATCCAATCATCTGGCTGCGGCTGCTTGGCCACTCGATGGCAAGGTATCAATCCAACGCTACCACAGAAGACCAACGGATTGCCAGCATATCGAGCATCAAAAACGACTGCGCCATTGACCGTGGGAATTCCCATGCGATTTCCGTAGTCTCGCACCCCCGCAACCACACCCTTCATGATGCGCCGGGGATGAAGCACGCCCGGTGGCAGCTCATCGTAACGGAGTTGCGGCGGGGCAAAACAAAACACATCAGTGCTGCAAAACGGCTTGGCACCTAACCCTGTCCCCAACGTATCGCGAATCACACCACCCAAACCCGTGTTTGCGCCGCCGTATGGCTCCAAGGCAGAAGGCCGGTTGTGCGTCTCCACTTTGAAGGTCACATGATAGTCGTCGTCAAAACGAACGATACCGGCGTTGTCCTTAAATACACTTACGCACCAGTCATCAGCGCCCCACTGGGCCCGGATTTTCTCAGTGGCAGCAAAGATCGTTTCGCGGAGCATATTCACAAAGCTCCGCGTGGACTCGTCATCCGCATAATCGATGCGGCCAGCCAGCGTCTTATGACTACAATGTTCACTCCAAGTTTGCGCTAGGGTCTCCAACTCAATGTCGGTCGGCTCGCGCCCCAAGCGGGAAAAATGAGCTTGAATCGCCTGCATTTCTTCGATGGTCAAGCTCAGCTGCATCTCACGGCTGATCTCCATCAAGCAATCCGCGTTAGCTTCTAACAATGGGACGTGGCGGAGTCGAAACTGGTAAGGCTGGCCGATCTGCAATTGCTCGATTGACAGCGTATTGAGGTGCAGTTGTTCAATCGCGTCATTGCACAACACTTTCTGACAAATCAAGGGCAACGCAGAGTCGGGCACACCACTTATTTCATAACGTCGAAACGTGCGGACGGCGTTGGCCGCGAAACCTGATTGTTGCAACAATTCAAGCGCCGTTTCGCCTTCGGGATCAGTGACCCCGGGTTTGGGCAGGACAAACACCACACAACTTTCGGTGGAAACAGGCGATGCGAACTCGTCATCGCCGCACCGTCCGGAACGCACTCTATGAACAATCGGCTCGGCCAGATACTCCTGCGCCATTGATCGGACTTCAGACTCTTCAAATGGCCCTTCCACCAAGAAACCCTTGGCCGCCATGATGGTCGGTGTCAGCCCCAAATTCAAATCTTGAATCGCCTCTTTGGCCGCGAGCGCCAGCCGATCCGGAAAGCCATCGGCAGCCCACAGTTCGACCTGCCACACTGCCGAAAGTCCGAACCGGTCAACATTGGAATCCACCGTTTCAGTATCCGTTTCTGTGATATTCGCCATCGTGCGTCTGTTGTCCTTTGTTACTGCCGGATTGGTGACAGTGCATCTCTCAATTGTCGCCGCTTTCGCCTGGTGCGCCAAGGAAGCATCACCACCCATCGCATTACATCGAGTGGACTGTTCGAGAAGTCAGTCGCGGACTAAACTTGCAGCAGACGCGACCTTGATCGATTCAGGCGCGTACATCCACTGACTGGCGGGGTGATTGCGCAATGGCTCTACAGGTAACCACGGTACAACAGCATATCCTCCAGGAACAACAACGGTTTCCAGGGGCGACGGGCGAGTTTTCGTTTTTGTTGTCCGGCATTACACTCGCCACCAAGCGAATTCAAGCGCAAGTCCGCCGCGCCGGTTTGTCCGATATCTTGGGCTCGGCCAACGCCGAAAACGTCCAGGGTGAAATACAACAGAAGCTGGATGTTTATGCGAATGACGTCCTAGTAGCCAGCCTGGGTTCGCGCGAGAGTATCGGAGTCTTAGCGTCCGAGGAAAATGAAGAACCGACGGTCCTGTCGCATCAATCGGGAGCTGCCAAGTATGCAGTCGTTTTTGATCCGCTGGACGGCTCATCCAATATCGACGTCAACGTCAGCGTGGGAACGACGTTTTCGGTTTTTCCCCGCCCCGATGGAGCGCCCAACGACGATCCCAACCGGGGGATATTGCAACCTGGTCGGAACCAAATTGCCGCTGGTTATGTGGTGTACGGTTCATCGACCGTGTTGGTCTATACCTGCGGCAACGGCGTCCATGGCTTCACGCTCGACCCGTCAATCGGCGCCTATATACTGAGCCATCCCCACATCACCATGCCGAAGCAAGGAAGCTATTATTCAGTTAACGAAGCTTACCGCGATGATTTTCCCGATCGGTACAACGACTTCATCGAACGGATGCGAACGGGAAAGTTAGGCAAGCGATATGCGACGCGATATATTGGCTCGATGGTTGCTGATTTCCATCGCACATTGCTCAAAGGTGGCGTGTTTATGTATCCCCCTACAAGTACTCACCCTCAAGGCAAATTGCGATTGTTGTATGAAGCCGACCCCATCGCGATGATCGCGGAACAGGCGGGGGGTGCGGCAAGTTGGGGCAGGGGCCGAGTGTTGGACATCCAACCCGAAACCATCCACCAACGCACCCCGTTGGTCGTCGGCAGCCCTGTGGAGATGGCCGAATTCGAATCCTTATTAGCCGACGAGTGATTTGCTGGGCTTGATCCGGTACTCCCTTTTCTCAGCCGAATTCTCAGTCGAACTGAATTTCTAAATGTGGCACGGGGACCAATGCTAGCGTGTCAAGCTGGGTCGTTAGCGTCGAGTTTTACAATAAAAGAAATTTTTACGAAAGAATTGACTGCTTCGATTCCGATGAGTTTAACGGACAAAGTTCGCGAGCTTGCGCGCGTGTTGTTTACTCAATTTTCCTAGCCGAAAAGGGCGAAACTGGTGAAAACGATCCTCATACAAACGGCACGATTCTCGGCATTCACCTGCCTGTTGTGGGTGGTGGCAGCCACAGGACAAACCGTTCAGAATCCGCCGGCACAGTACGGCAGCTTCCGCCAACCGGGAACGTCACCTTCTTTAGTGAGGAACCCCGCTCAGGCTCGGCAAAACACCGAACAGGATTTGTACCAAACCCCGATGACGACGACGGCAATGCACCCCTCGCCTCAGGCCGCAATCCGTCAGGGGCAAAGAATGCCTGCTCGAACTGCCGGGCGCCCCGTACGCTACAGCGAAATTTTTCAAGAAGAAATCGATCTTGGGGCGCCGGGCCAACCAATCATCGAAGACCGAAACTGGATCACCGAACGTGTGAGCCCCGGTCACAACTATTTTGAAGGTCACACCCATGGTTGTGATGAGGGCTGCGCGCCCGTATGTGAACTGGGCTGTCGGACGGGCGGCTGTCCCCCAGAATTGATAGGCGACTGCTGGCTGGGAGGCCTGGGAAAACTTCTGCGACGTGCAGAATATTTTGGCGGAGCTCATGGAGTGAAATCCGTGGGTTACAATACTTTGCAGACAACTGCTTTTTCACCGACCCAAGAAGATACAAGCTTTGGCTTTCACTATGGATTCAACGTAGGTGTGCCCTTGTGTCGCATCACCTGCGGCCTGGTCTCTGGCCAGTTCGGCGTTCGTTCCGCGCATTCCAATTTTGATGGAACGCCATTCTCTGGAGACGACCGCCATCAGTTATTTGTGACCAGTGGTTTGTATCGCCGTGTCGATTACGGGTTGCAATTCGGTGTGGTGGCCGACTACTTGAGCGAGTCTTGGTACACCAATGTCAATTTGTGGCAAGTGCGGGGTGATATCAGTTGGGTTTACCCATCGGGCAACGCAGTTGGTTACCGCTTCACGGAAGGGATCCAGGACGACCAGACCAACGGTATTCTCAACGGCATTCCATTTGTCGGTCTGGTTACCGATACCATCGACACCCATCGGTTCTATTGGAGGAATGTCGGCCCCTGGGGCGGATTCGCCGACCTGTACAGCGGTTTTACCGATGAAAAACATGTCATCTTTGGGGTCGATGCCGACTTTCCAGTTTCGGAGTGCCTGGCAGTGCAAGCGGGTTTCATTTACCTGATGCCGCGCGAATCATATCAACCTGGTACTCCGCTAAATGGGCTCAGTGAAGCCTGGAATATCAGTTTGGGCATCGTCTGGCGGCCGCAAGGACGTTGCTGGTATCGCAACTACGATCAACCGATTTTGCCGGTCGCCGATAATGGAACGATGATACTGCGGCGGCAATTCTAGTTGCTGAGAGCGACAAGACACCATCGGCCGCGAGAGGGTCGATACGCGACGCAAGTAACGGACAGCTCAGCCTCCGTTACTTGCGTTTTTTGTTGGTCCATGTCCATCGAAAGCGAAATCGGATCGATCGGATGATACGCCCCTGTTGAAGTTGTCCTTGAGAGGGACGCTTAACTGCTTCCATAACAGTTTCCTGTTCAGAGTCACACCATTGACTTGGCAATCTCGCCGCAATCCGGCACAATCTGGAGAGTCGAATAGCTGAGTTTTGATGACCAGCAGTGCAGGTTTTCTGGTTGTGGTTCGTCCGACAGGCGCGTTGTGCGGATCGGACGCCAGTGCCATGAAATCTGTCGATCGCCTTAAAAGCTTAGGTGCCACGGAATAACTGCGGAGAAAGATGTGACGAACGTGCAATCGACGTATGACGCCATTGTGATCGGCGGCGGCCATAATGGACTGGTGACGGCCGCTTATTTGGCGAAAGCTGGAAAGCGCGTGTTAGTTGTCGAACGGCGCCCGATGCTGGGCGGATGCAGTGTGACCGAACCATTGTGGCCGGGATATCGCGTTTCGACGGCTTCGTATGTCGTCAGCCTGCTCTTGCCTGAAATCATCCGGGACCTGAAACTCAAAGAAAATGGCTTGACGATTTTGCCACGCAATCCGTCCTCATTTACGCCCACTCAGGACGGGCGTTACCTGCTACTCGGACCGGATCGGAGCGAAAACCAGCGACAAATCGGAAAATTTTCATCACGTGACGCTCAGGCCTATCCTCGTTATGAAGAGTTGTTGGAATTGGTAGCTGAGACCATCGAACCGATTTTGAACATGCCGGCAATCGATGTGTTGCCCCTCCCAGCCAGTTGGAGGCGCGTATCCTGGATTAAGAAACTGAAAGACCTCAATCATGCACGACGGCTGCACGGCGCACTGAGGCGGCTCGGCGAACGCCTCCCGGAAGCCTTGGAAATCCTGACTGCCGCCGCCCGGCCGATATTGGAACGCTGGTTCGAGTCGGATGTCGTCCGCGCCACATTGGCGACGGACGCCATCATCGGAGCCTTTGCGTCGATTTCATCACCGGGAACCGCTTATGTGCTGCTTCATCATGTGATGGGGACGGCAGGGGGAGCGCGCGGTGTGTGGGGCTATATACAAGGCGGCATGGGGGGATTGGCGGAAGCCCTTGCCGCCAGCGGTCGGCAACTCGGCGTCGATATCATGACCGATGCTCCCGTGGCCAGCATTGATGTCCATCAGGATCGGGCGGTAGGCGTGACTCTAGCCGACGGCCGGTCGTTCAGCAGCCGCGTTGTCGCCTCCAGCGTCGATTGCAACTTGACGTTCAACCACTTTCTCCGGAATGCCCAACTCCCCGAGACCTTCCGCGCAGCGGTCAACCGAATTGACTACGCATCGGCGTCGCTGA
>DAOLCX010000148.1:0-6329 GCA_035327685.1 Pirellulaceae bacterium
CTAGTGTTCGCCGCCGGAGCGGCAGGGATCGAATTTGTCCCGTCAGGCTGGCTGGAAGAACAACCGCACCTCAGATTTGCTGCCGACGTCAATGCGGTGATGCCCGTAGGATTGGCCGACATTGATCCATTGGATGCAGGCGTCGCGCGGGGGCAGACTGTTTGTTATGGTGCGATCGGAATTGGCAACCTGAAGATGAAACTTCACAAACAGTGCTTGCGGCAGTTGTTCGAGAGCAATGACCAGGTACTGGATGTGGATGAAGTATTCGCCATTGGGCAACACAGTTCCTGACCCTTGTTTATGGCAACTGACATTATCTCGGAATTGAAGTGGCGTGGTCTGGTCCACCAGATGACGGACGAAACCACCTTGGCGTCATGGCTGATGGCCAAACCTCGCACGGTGTATGCCGGTTTTGATCCCACGGCAGACAGCTTGCACGTGGGCAGTCTGCTGCCATTGGTGATGCTCCGCCGTTTTCAATTGGCTGGCCACCGCCCGATTGCCGTCGTCGGAGGCGCCACCGGGATGATTGGCGATCCCAGCGGCAAGAGCGCCGAACGCAACTTGTTGTCTCGCGAGCAATTGGAAGTCAATTTGCGCGGGATCGAGTCCCAAATCCGCAAGCTGCTAGTCTGCGACGGGCCGCTAGGCGCCATCGTGGTCAACAACATCGATTGGACGGCCAGCATGTCGTGCGTCGAGTTTTTGCGCGACATCGGAAAGAACGTACCGATCGCGGTGATGCTCGCCAAGGATTCGGTCAGAAGCCGCCTGGCTGGCGAATCGGGCATGAGCTACACCGAATTCAGTTACATGCTGCTGCAGGCATACGACTTTGTTCACTTGCACCGTACTTATCAATGTGAGATGCAGATCGGTGGCAGCGACCAGTGGGGGAACATCACGGCTGGAATCGACCTGGCCCGCCGGATGGATGGGGCCACACTCCAAGGCTTGACGTGCCCACTCCTGACGAAAGCGGATGGCTCCAAAATGGGCAAGACTGAATCGGGGACGGTGTGGTTGGATGCGCAGCGGACCAGCCCTTTTGCCTTCTACCAGTACTGGATCAATGTGGCCGATGAAGACGCTGGGAAATGTCTGCGGTTTTTGACGGATTGTCCGCGCGAGGAAATTGAGGCGTTAGATCGGTCGCGCGGGGCCGAGCCCCAAGCGCGAGCGAGTCAACAACGGCTGGCGGAATCACTCACAGTCCTGATCCACGGTCCGTCCGGATTGGCCAAAGCTCAAATGGCGACGCAGGTGTTATTTGGTGCCGAGATCGACCAGTTGAGCGACTCCGACCTATTGCAGATTTTTGCCGATGTCCCCAGCGCCGTGGCGAGTTGGGCTGAACTTGATCAAGGCCAGTTGACTCTGGTCGATGGTTTGGTCCGGGCGGGATTAGTGGGGAGCAAAAACGAAGCGCGGCGCGCGATTGGCGAAGGGTCGGTGGCAATCAACAATAGGAAATCGGACGACGCCGTACATGTGTTGTCAAGAAGAGATCTGGCCAGCGAAACGACCATCGTTCTGCGGCGCGGCAAGAAGAAATACGCGCTTCTCAAATTCCAGTGATCCCTGCAAAGCGGACCGCATTTAGGAGTGCGTGAAAAATGACTTTCGTTGATCGGCACTGCGCACTGGCTGAAATTCTATTCGGTACCGCCAAAAAACGTGGTAACTCCTGGATCGTCGAATATTTGCCAGTGCACCTAGTTCCCGATGTCATGCTTCACACGATTGCTGGCCGTTGAGCCTTCGCGCCCGTCAGCCCATGGCCAGGAAGGCTCTGGCCGTGTTAGAATATCCCCCATGTGGCTTAGTTCCAGTGATGTAGTTGTTTTGGGAAACGAATGTATGTTGGCGAAACTCGCTTACTCGTGTTGTGGTTTATTGGTTGTGGTTGCCATTTCGAATTCGACCGCCCGCGCTCAAGAGGCGGCCGACTGGAAAAAATTCGAATCCAAGGAATTCAAGTTCTCGGTCGAGTTTCCTCAGAGCGAGGTCTTTGAGGACGAAACCGAAAATGCCAAACACTTTTTCACATCACTACCTGACACCGACACGGATTTTCGGATCGGCGTCAGCAACGTGGCCGCCGTTCCCCAGGATCGCAAGGAAGCCATTGAAACCATGAATATGATTCGCGATTCGGTTGCAGAGAGTTTTGAAGCCAAGGTCGAGAATCCCAAGGAAATCGAAGCGAAGGGTAATGCCGGAATTGAATTCACATTGCTGGTGGATTTTGACGGTGATGAACTGGCCATGACCTGCCGCTATTTCATTATCGAAGATCGTTTGTATCAAGTCATGGTGGTCCGTATGAACTCGATGGACTTGACCAAGGAAACCAAGCGTTTCTTCGATTCGTTTGAAATTGCCAAGTAGCTCAAGCCGTTTCGGCTCAAAGGGGCACGGGACCTTTTTCGATGCGCGCAGGTTGTAGGATTTTGCATTCAGCCTGAAATGCATCTTGACGCACTCGAACATAACCGTTCACGGCCCGATCGTGATTTTGCAGCGAACTTCGAAATAGCTGGGCGTTAGCCCCGGTTCGGGCGTTCAAATTGGCGAAATCTGGGGCGAATGCCTGCGGCCGATCGGACCGTGAACGGTTACCCCTCAACTCGACGGGTCATCTTAAATTCGCCGGAGAGCTTCGATGGGGTCGAGGCGCGCGGCCTGTCGCGCCGGATAAATGCCGAACACCATGCCGACGGTTAAGGAGACGCCAGCAGCAACCAGAGGAGCCCAAGCCGTGACGCGCGTCTCCATCCCTGATATTTGCGTTACGACTGTTGGCGCAAACAACCCCATACCTAATCCCAGGACCGTACCGACCAACGATAATGTGGCGGTTTCGAACAGAAATTGGATCACAATATCGCTTTGCCGAGCCCCCAAAGCGCGGCGAATGCCGATCTCCTGGGTCCGTTCACTGACACTGGCCAGCATGATGTTCATAATCCCGATTCCGCCGACCAGCAACGAAATGGCGGCCGTGGCGCCCAGGACAAAATTGAAAATGCGTTGTGTGGCCGCCGCTTGTTCGAGCAGGTCGAGCGGAATGGTGATGGCAAAATCTCGACTTGGATGACTTTTGATCAACAAGCTTTCGAGTGCAGCAGCGGTTTGCTTAACCTCGGAAACGTCGCGGACTTGCACCGTAATCTGGCTCAACTGCATCCGCTCGATCGACTGGTTTCGGCCGCGGAACTTGAACAACAGGTCGCCGTGCAAGCTTCTATCGGTAGCTAGCGGCAGGTACAGGTCGCGGTTGTAATCCTGTGCTGACAGACTGGAGCCGATTCCAGCGGATGGCGTCTTATAACGAGTCACTCCCACCACGCGACACAAACTGAATTGGCCGACATGTACCGTCTTTCCCACCGGGTCTTGATAACGAAACAATGTATTGGCCAGTTCTTCACCCAACACGCAGACATTGGCCGCGTGGCGGTTGTCCGCGTCTTCGATCAACCGACCGCGTGCCAACTCCAGTCGATTGCTCATGAAATAACTGGGCATCACGCCGACCACCCGCCCATTCACTACGTGGGGGCCATATCGCAGTTCCTCGGGATACTCGCGGAGCGGCGTCACCGAAACAACGGTGGGCAAGGTGTCGCGGATACTTCGCAGGTCTTTGTAAGTCAATCCATACTGAATCTGGTCTTGGTTAGCAGATCGGCCAGCGGTAGAGGCGCTGTCAATCTGTTTGACACTGCGGACAATGACATTGTTTACCCCCAGCGAAGCGATTTGCTGTTGTGCCAGATAGCTGGCTCCCTCAGCCACTGCCAACATCACAATCACGCTGGCCACACCGAACACGAGTCCCAACACCGTCAACAACGAACGCAGCTTGTGCATTTGCAGGCTGCGCCACGCCGAGTTCATGAGCCCTTGGATGCGGTACCACCAACTCATCAAGGTCCGCCCTCGCCACCCGGCCCCGCGACGGTCGGCTGAGAAAAGACTTCACCTCCTGCTTCGCTTGCTGGCGATTGCGGCTCGCGTGTGTCGCGTGTTTCCAAGTTGCCAAATTCCGCCAATCCGCGCTGGTAAGCATCCATGGCCACGCGGTCCTGATCCTTTATCCCCTCAACGATTTCCACAAATGCATGGGTGGTCCGTCCTATCTCCACCAATTGCCGCTTGAAACTTCCTCCCTCCATTCGATACACATAGGTTTGGCCAAAATGCTCTGTTACGGCGCTGATGGGGACGGCCAAAACATCTGAATAGCGCCCCGCCATGATTTCGACCTGAGCGGTCATTCCGGGCTTCAAATTCATCCCTTCAGGAAACTGGTCGATGTGAACCAGCACTTCGTACTTCTTGGCATCGAAGAAGCTGCTGGCTGCGAGTTCGGCAACAAATTTGACAGTCCCTTTCAATTGGATATCGGGGAATGCATCCACTCGAATCGACGCCGGCAAATCGGGCTTGATCTTATTGACCACGGATTCGTGAATCTGCAACTTGACTTGCATTCGCGTCAAATCGGGGAGCACAAAGATGCTCTGTTGACGATAGACCGTCGCACCTTCGCGTATACGGCTTTCATCGTCGTACCACGGCTGATTAGCGTAGGCCACGGTTCCCGCCTGCGGCGCTTTCAGTTCACATAGCCCTTTGGTTTCTTGCAAAGTTCCCATTTCCGAAGTCAGCAGTTGTACGGCGGCTTCCGCATTCTGAATATTGGATTCCGCTTTGCGCAATTCGGCAGAGGCCGTAGTCCGGGCGCGCTCTAACTTCCGTTGTGCTTCAATGGCCTTGGCACTCAGTTCCGTCATCTTGCGTTTGTACTCAAAGTTCTCCAACACCCGCATTTTCTGTTTGTCGCGATCGACGCGATATTGCATGCTGTTGAATCGCAACTCCAACTCGCGCAATTGTTCGGGGGATCGAAAGCCCTTCTTGACCAACGAACGCATGTTATTCAATTCATCGCGGGTCTTTTCCAATTCAGCTTCACCTTCCAGAATGGCTCGCTCCAAATCGGCCTTTTCGGCAATAAAATCACCCTGTTCGTACTTTTCCAAATCCAACTCGGCCAGGCTGAGTTCCAATTCGGCAGTGGCGATATCGGTTTCGTTTTTGTTTTTTTGGATGTCGAGGTCTTCCTGGGCTTGAGCCAGCTTGCCTTGCGCTTCATTCAAAGCGATGGACTTCTCGTTGATCATCTGATCGACCTCGGCGCTGTCAAAGCGGACGACCACTTCTCCTTCCTGAACGAATGTCCCTTCGGGGACGATGTAAATAATCTTGTTCGTGTAGCCGGGGAGTTCGCACCGTCCTTGCACCGTTTTCTGGCTTTCGATAGTCCCTCGGTCGATGACCGTATCGATGATGACCCGACGAGAAACGTCGAATACTAAAGTCGAGTCGGCGGTAGAACTCGACGGCTTTACCCACCGCCAACCGCCGTAGCCCACTGCTACGAATAACAACGCCAGCAGCGACCAGGTTCCAATACGCGATGTCCACTTTGCCATATCAGGCGCTCCCCTGGCCTTGAGTGGCGCGTCTCGCGATGGTCTTTGGCAGCGTGGCCAATGCCGCGTTCTTCTGCAACTGGATGTGATTCAAGTTCGCCATCGCCATGTTCTCGGCCCGGTAGTTCGCTGCGATTGAGCGGGGCGGTGTGGTCCTCCGGTGCTTGGAATTGCTCCAACACCTCCAGCCCTGTTTCCTCATTGATCCATTTTCCTTGCGCATCCAAATAGAGCAACTCTAAATCGACAAACAATCGGATTTTGGCTGTTTTGTAGTCAAACCAATTGTTGATCAAATTGTTTTTGGCCGCCAACAATCCCTGCAACGAGGTCAACAGGTCGCGGGTCAAATTGGAGTTGGCCTGATTCGATGTCCGCAAATTGAACTTGGCCTCGTCCACCTGTCGAGTCACCGCAATATATTGTTGCCGCGCAATTTGAAAATTCAACTTGCTGATGTCCAGGGCTCGCAAGTCGGCGCGGATCGCGGCAGACACTGCGTCTTCGGTCGCCAGCAGTTGGCGTCTCGATTGCTGATAAGCGATCTCGGCCGCTCGGAAGGTATTCCGTTCATTCAGCCGATTCAGTGGGCCGTCCAGGCGCACTCCCATTCGATAGGTATTGGCCGATGAGTCGAATCGAAAAGCGTTGTCGCGAGTGGGGTCCGTCCCCAAGGCCGCTTGTCCTGTCACGTCGAATTGGCTGCGCAGAGCATTCGCCGAGACTTCGACACGTCGAAATGCATCCACGGTCCGCGCTCGACTGTTCATAATGTCCAATCGATTGTGGCGCGCGAATTCGACAGCCCCTGGTGCGTCC
>DAOLCX010000149.1:0-6314 GCA_035327685.1 Pirellulaceae bacterium
AACCCGTGTTACCGCCGTGAAAGGGCGGTGTCCTAGACCGCTAGACGAAGGGGCCGTGTCTCAGTTTACCAGCCAGGCACGCATGGCTTCTTCCATTGGTAAACTCGCGTCTCAATTCGTTTGCGAACATCCGTCGTTGTGAATCATCGCGCTCCCAAATGTATGACCGAATTGCGGGCCGAATCGTTCACGCACAAAACCGCCAAATCCAATGGGACCTGTTTACCTTATGCCGATACATGTTGGACGTCAAGTGGCGTGACTCCAGGTTTGAACCCGCTGCAAGGATAGTTGGGCTGGGCCGGTTGTTGCATCCATTTGCGAGACTGCAAACGAGAACACCGAGTCGAGCGGACTCGGTGCCTGGAAAATTGACATCGGAAAACGGGTGTCGCGAATCGCTGGTTAACCGATCCGCGATGGCCGGTTAATAGGAATTGTCGTCGCTGCCGTCTGACGCCGCGGGTGTCGATTGGTCTTCTTCTCGCGGTCGAAAACTCTGCCTGATCGCGTCGTACACTTCTTTGCGGTGGACTGGGACATCCTTGGGGGCTTCTACGCCCAAGCGAACTTTGTCGCCTCGTATCTCTACAACGACAATCGTGATATCGTCATTGATAACGATACTCTCATTTTTCTTTCTTGACAGCACTAACATCTTGCATTCCTTTGTGTCCTGCGGCACTCCAGGCGCGGCGCGCATACGATTCCTGGCTTAAAGATTTTCCGCGAGTACAATCTCCCAAAAAACTTCGTCGGGGGGCTTGACAACGGCTGCAAACCTTCACAATCACTCTACCTGCCAAACGACGTTAGTCAACGAAGCAGGTTCAGCCAAAATCCAAAAAATGGGCAATTTTTGCGCGGAAAACGGGCGCAATCCGGATTTTCCACCTATTTTAACGGATTTTTTGGGGTGCTGCCGGTCAGCAACCGAAGAAAGCAGGCCGAAGATTTCCACCGCGTTCCGTCTGCCGGTGGACAAGTTGACACTTTGGCCGAAGGAGCCTGGCAATGCGTTTGGTTGACACACATGCACACCTTATGGACCCTCAACTGGCACCTCTGGTGGACGAAGTGCTCGAGCGAGCCCGCGCGTCTGGTGTGCTGGCCGCAATCGCCATTGGTACCGACGTTGATTCCAGTCGGCAGGCGCTGGCCTTGGCCCAGCGGCACCCGATGGTGTATGCGTCAATCGGAATTCACCCCAACGAATGCCATTTGGCCACCTCTGAGGATTGGCAGGTCATCGAGACATTGGCCTCACAAGATCGAGTCGTTGCCTTGGGCGAAACCGGTTTGGACAAACACTGGAACTTCGCCCCGTTTGACCGGCAACTCGAGTGGTTTAACCGACATCTTCAACTTTCGGCAGCCACCAGACTCCCCCTCGTAATTCACATGCGCGACTGCGAGGCGGAGATGTTGCAAGTGTTGTCTGAAGCTTCGGCTGTTCAAACTGTGCGTGGCGTGATGCATTCGTTCACCGGAAGCACGGCTGGAGCCGAACGGTTTCTGAAGTTTGGGCTGTTTATCAGCTTTGCAGGTATGGTGACATATCCCAAATCCTCGGCCCTGAGAGAAACGGCGAAACTTATTTCACCAGATCGATTGTTGATTGAGACGGATTCGCCTTACCTTTCACCGCACCCGTGTCGTGGCCAACGCCCCAATGAACCGGCACTGATGGTTCATACTTGCCAGAGCTTGGCAGAAACGCGTGGGGTTGCGCCGGAAGCATTGGCCGAACTGACAACAGAAAATGCCTGTCGATTGTTCGGGTTCGAGTTGGGCCAATAGAAAACCGCTGCAATCTGCATTGCAGCGGTTTTCAACATCTTTTGACAATCGCTCAAAGCAACGCCTGGGCGTACGCTTTCCAACGAAAGGGCAAACTAACGGCAAACGCGACGGCCGCCCAATCGGGCCAGCAATCGAGGTTGAGCATACGCTACACGACCGTTGCCGCAGCAACTGGTGTTGCATCCACCACAATCGCTGGTGAACGTTGCCGGAGCTGGGTTGTTGCAGTAAGTTGCCATCGTTGGAGTGCAGCAGTTCGAAGCAGTCATCGTGCCAGTCGTCGGGCAGCAATTCGAAGCAACATTGCAGCAATTGTTTCGCATCGCGGGACGAGCAACAACGCGACGGCAGCAGTCGTTCGTACCACAAGCCACGGCGGTGCCACAGCAGGGGCTGGTGTTTTGCACGCAGCATGCGTTGGTCGACACGTTGCAGCAACGATTGGATCGGATCGCACCGCGAGCGACAACGCGACGGCAGCAATCATTCGTATTGCAAGCGGATTGGCAGCACGTGTTGACAGGAGCGGCACAGCAGGTGTTCACCGGAGTGCAGCAACGGCTCGTGCGACGAACCAAAATACGACGTTGTGGGCAACACGAGTTTCCGTAATCACAGCACGCACTTCCCCAATCTCCAGCCGTAACAACGGAAGATACGGCGCTCGGATCAATCGGGCCATGGTCATCGGGTGTGGGATCCATCACCGTTTGAGCTGCAGCCGTAATCGTCTTGTCGCTCGGCGACACTTGGATATTTTGTGCAAACGCCGATGTCGCCAAACAGACAGCGATTGCAACCGCAATCAAACCACCAAAACATTTTCGCATTGCGAAACTCCTAAAAAGAAAATCCTTGAACTTCCGGCGAACATCGCCTAGACTAAACAGTCAACTTAATCCCCAAAGTTTACCAATCCTTTTCCTACCAACAATGGGATCACCCCGCGTTTTCCAATATTTTGATGGTGTTGATCGATCTGAGCCTGGTCGAAACAAATGTCGCCAATCATTTATGGAAACACGCTCGCCACTAAGGAGCATGTAAGGTCAACCATTTCTGCAACTACGCCCCCTTGGACTCGCCATTAAGTCGTCAAAAGATTTCCAGATTAAAAAAATGTAAAAACAGATAAAATAGGAGGTTTAGATAGCTTTCTTTAAGTTCCTGATTTAAAGACCCATCTACGAAAAGAGAGGGGAGCATTTTAAGTTTGACAGCCGTGTTCTTGCTCGTTTTTCGAGAATGGACGGCTTGAACAGGGGCTCCCCACTTGCTGGCGGCCGTTTCGATCTAGGACGGTTTCGTTAACCTGTGGTATCCTTCGCCACAGAGCACTGACACCGTTTGGTGCGAACCCTGACACCGTTTGGTGCGAACCGGGCGAACCGCCTGAGCGTAACAAAACGGTTTTGATTCTCGATGCCAGTTGGCCAAGGAAGGTCTGGTCTGCGAAGAGGCTTTACCGTTGGGCGGCAATGATTGCAGTTCACGGCGCCAATAACTCGCGTTAGGCATCGAACCGAAATGGACTTCGACCCTGAGAAAGGAAGAGCATGGACGCTCGACGACTGGTCGGCGCAGCCACTTGGGCTGTGCTGCTGTGTGGAATTTCTGCCGCGTTTGGTCAGACCTCTTACCGTGCCGTTTCTGAGAATTTTGTGGTCACGGCGCCCCATCGTGGGTTAGCCGAACAAGTCGCGACACAAGCCGAAAAGTACCGGCGGGAACTCGCCAAGGAATGGTTGGGGACACAGCTTCCCAATTGGACTGAAAAATGTCCGGTGGTTGTTGAGATTGCGCCACTTCCAGGTGGCGAAACTTCTTTTGTGTTTGTGGGTCCGCCGGGTACAAGCGAACCAAAGGATTGGCAGATGAGGGTGTTTGGGCCCCCTGATCGAATTCTCGATTCAGTGCTCCCTCACGAAGTTACCCACACCATCTTTGCCACTTATTTTCGGCGGCCTTTGCCACGCTGGGCCGATGAAGGGGCTTGTACTACGGTCGAGCACGAATCGGAACGAGAAAAGAACCACCGCATGTTGATGAACTTTTTGACCGCCCGCCCCTCGCGCGGGATTCCGTTCAATCAAATGTTCACCATGAAGCAATATCCGCACGATATCCTGCCACTCTACGCTCAAGGCTATTCGTTGTCCCGGTACCTGATCATGCAACGCGGAAAGCGGCATTTTGTGGCCTATATCCAATCCGGATTGGAGCGCGAGCGGCCCGGTCAGGAGTTGTCGGCATGGACGGAAACTACCCAGCAATACTATGGATATCGCGATCTTTCAGAATTGCAGGTGGCTTGGGTCGGGTGGGTCAAGGACGGATGCCAAACGACACCCACGGTCTTGGCTTCACACGAGTCCGAATTTTCATCTGAATCAGGGGAGATAGGCTTGAGGTTGGCCGCACATGAATCGCCCATTGGCCATCCGAATGTTGCTTCCGGTTCGGTAAATGATGATCCGAGTTGGTACCGCCAACAGATGGTTGCAGCCAAGACCAATCCATCCGATACGCGGGTAGCGAACGCACAATTCGCACCTGGTTCCACGGCCCAGGGAAATTTGGCTATTCTGGAATCATGGCAAACCTCCGAACCGTTCGTTCAATCCTGGAAGGCCGTGCCCGTACCTGCGACCACCGGCGATGAACGCGCCACCGTGTGGCGTTGAGCATCTTTCAAGATATTTCAGCGGCGCGAAAGTTTGCCGTCAATCAGCCAGCGCGTGAAAACAACTTCTGGAATGGTGTGGCACTGGCAGAAATTCGGCTGCCCAGAGGTCACCCTTGGCTAAAGGATATCCAGCCGAATTCCAGCCAGTGTGAATGGCCGATAAGTTTGCCGACAAATTGACGCTGTTTCTCCCGCGTTCCTCAGCGCGGTTGGATTAGAATGTCAGCCGATTGTCGCAGTTCATCGGCCCATTCGCGAAAACGAGCATCGATCGCGGCTTTGCGGACTTCATCGCGGACATCGCCCAAAAGGTAGGGGCCAGGTTTCACTTCCAGACATCGGATCAGGTGAACACCAAACGAACTGGCCAGCGGAGGACTGATTTCGCCAGGGTTTAATTGAAAGGCTGCGGCCGTGAAAGCGTCAGGCATCGGTTGCCGCCGGCCAATCCAGCCCAAATCGCCTTGATCCACTCGTGACGGGGCGATGGAGTAAAGCTCAACGGCATTCCCCCAGGCCAATTCGCCAGCCATCAACGACTGGCGGACTCGCTCGGCGTCCTGAACAGCCTTTTGCAGTTCATCGTCAGATTTTCCGCGAGCAAACAGGATTTGTGCCACTCTCATCTGCGTGCCGTCGAAGTCGCGACGCCGAGAATCGTAAAAGTCTTGTAGCCGCTCCTCTGTCCAATAATGGTCAACGTGCCTGCGCCAACTGATGCGCCACGCCGACTCCAGCCTCCAAGTTGCTTCTGACCAACCGGTCTGTTGCCAATAATCCTCCAGCGTCCGACCGACGCGAGCCAGTTCCTCGCGCAGCAAATCCAGCTCAAGTTGCACTTCAGTGGGGCCCGCCGCCTGTTGATGACTACTCAGGGCGCGCATGATCAAGTGCCGATCAATCGTCTGTTGCAAGATCTCTCGCCGCAATCGTTCCTGTTGTGCATCGTCCAGAACGCGGTCGCCAACAGTTTGCCGTAAGGCATGTTCGATGCGCCCGGCAACGATCGGCGTACCATCGACCACGGCGACGATTGAATCGGGGTCCAACGATTCGCCTTGGAGGAGCATTGCACAAGCCCAGGGCATCCAGGCGATGTATGACCAGCCAACTATTCCGCAGATGCCTATCAGCCGCCAGGCGAGTTCGCACATAAAACTTCACTCCAATTCTCAGGGCAA
Organism: Pirellulaceae bacterium; assembly: GCA_035327685.1. Lineage (GTDB taxonomy): Bacteria > Planctomycetota > Planctomycetia > Pirellulales > Pirellulaceae > BJ22. The sequence continues at coordinate 5,671 of DAOLCX010000149.1, forward strand.
CCGGATCTGCGTCAGCTCAAAAGGGAGTTCCATTTTGACCACTGCGGCGGGAGTGCAATAAATCAAAGCTGCATCGTCCGGAACTTGGATGAACAAATATCGGACCCCCAGCCCGGAATTGGATTGTTGATAGGTTTCCAAGCCGATCGGAGTGATTTTCTCGCCATCGGGTCCGCGGAGGTAGATGGTGTTGTCGAAGGCCCACGCTCGGTGCGACTCCAGCGCATTGTTCTCCTCTTCATACGTCAAGAATATCGCGATTTCAAACAGGTCTTCGTTCTTTCGATACTCCTCAAAGGTGACCGTCGCATCCGCGCGCTTCAAAGCGTGACCAGGCGTCAAATGGGCGATGTCTGGAAACTCGAAGGTCTCGGCAGTCCCCGCGACGACCACTTCCAACCGGCCGGATAAAGAATGCAACATTTCGATTTGGCGATCAAACAAGGGCAGAGGAACACTGAACTCCAGTTCGGCCATCCCCGGTTCGACCATCACCGAAACCCGTCCGGGATTTTCCAGTTTGACGACACGTTCAAGTTCATCGATCACCTGAATGGAGCTTAACGGCAGATCGATGGCGAGAGGCATCAGCCGGGGTTCCCAAGTGATGCCCAGAGTGCATAGAGTGCGGTTCGCATGCGGGT
>DAOLCX010000150.1:0-6307 GCA_035327685.1 Pirellulaceae bacterium
TTGTTGTAGATCGAAACCCTGTGAGTGTCGCAGATCGATTCGTCCAAGCTCACGTGTACTGTCGATCGACTTGCTCCACGCACGCTACATTTCGTGAACAGTTACAATGATTTTTGGTTGGGGGCCAGGCGATATATGAAAATCTACACGCGGACGGGTGACCGGGGCGAAACAGGGTTGATTGGAGGACATCGAGTATCCAAAGATCACCCGTGCATTGAAGCCTGCGGCGATTTGGACGAAGCCAATTCGGCGATTGGATTGGCTTTGGTGAGGTTGGACGATTCTGGATTACGAGCTGTGCTATTAGGGGTGCAGCAGGATCTGTTTGCCGTGGGGGCCAAAGTAGCTGCCTGTTTGGGAAAACGCCAACAGCCATCGATCGATTCGTCGCGTATCGCCGAATTGGAACAACTCATCGATCGTTATCAGGAGCGGTTGACACCCTTAACGGCGTTCATTTTGCCCGGGGGGGCACGGACGGGAGCCTTTTTGCACTTCGCGCGTGCCGTTTTGCGGCGAGGTGAACGTCGAGTTGTCGAAGTGAGCAGGTTGACCGACTTAACGCAAACTCTCGAGCAAGAAATCACGTACCTCAACCGATTGGCAGACTTGTTATTTGTGTTGGCGCGAGTTGCCAATCAACAGGATGGTGCGCCGGAATCGCAATGGCTCCCTGATCCCAGGCAGCCGTAAAGGAGACGGCCGGCTGTTAAGTAGTTATCGCGGCCATCTGGTGGGGCGACAAATTGCAGTCGTCGTCGCTTCCTTCGGTATTTGTCCGACGATAGCCTGCCATCGCGAAATCCAAACAGAATTTGCTATACTGTTCGATTGAGCTCCAAACACGGGTGTGGGTAACTTATGAAAAAAATTGAAGCGATTGTTCGCCACTTCAAACTGGAAGATTTGAAAAACCAACTCGTCGAGTGTGGCGTGCATGGTATGACGGTCACGGAAGTCAAGGGTTTCGGGCGGCAGAAGGGCCACACCGAAATGTACCGGGGCAACGAATACGCTGTCGATTTCATTCCCAAGGTCAAGATGGAAGTCGTCGTTCCGGATGACAAATATGAGCAGGTGGTCAACACCATCATTCAATGTGCGCAGACAGGCCAAATCGGTGACGGCAAGATTTTTGTAACTCAGTTGATCGACGTGATTCGCATCCGGACGACTGAACGGGGCGCGGATGCGATTTGAGCGATCCTCGGGGATCGGCAGTCATGGGCAAGATCGCCATTCCCGACGTCGTATTGCGGGCTCGCCAACGCTGGTTGGAGGGCTACGAGCGGATCCGGGCACAACACGAAGAGGGGGTCGCCGGTCGGCGTACCGTCCAATCCTTGTCTGATTTGCTGGACGCCCTACTGCTGGACCTGCATCGCGGTTGGGATGGCGAACTGGAAGCCTTGGAGCACCAAGTGGCGATTGTGTTGCATGGAGGCTCCGGTCGGCGCGAGTACGCTCCCCGATCGGATATCGACCTGATGATACTCCATCAAGGGCGTTTGACGGAGCCTTTGACCCAGTATTCACAGTACTTGATTCGAGCCATTACTGACGCTCATTTCAAGCTGGGACACAGCCTCCGGTCACTCCGCGACGCGATGACGTTGGCCCTGCGCGATCCTCAAGTGTTTTCGTCACTGACGGAATCGCGGTTCCTGGTCGGCAACCACGAGTTGTTCCTGAATTTTGTGCAACAGCTCAAGCGTCTGAGTCAGCGGCATCAAACGAGTTTGCTGGAGGGCTTGATTCAAGCGCGGCTCGACGAGCGCAACCAGTTTGGCGAAACGGTGTTTTTGTTGCGCCCAAACATCAAACGCTCGCCCGGAACTTTGCGCGACTGGCATTTGATTCGCTGGTTGGGATTCGTCCGATTTGGTGAAACGGATGTCGATCAGCTTTGTCGGCATGGTGCCATCAGTTCCAGCGATGCCACGGCGGTGCAGCAAGTGACGGAGTTCTTGTTGCGCATCCGATGCGACCTGCATTTCCAAGCCCAGCGTGCGGAGGATGTGCTGGGGCGCAACCAACAAGTGCGGTTGGCGGAGAAGTTCGGGTTAACGGGCAGCGAAGGAGTCTTGCCGGTCGAACAGATGATGCAGGAGTATTTCCGGCGGACCAGTGAGTTGCTGCAAATCAGCGATCTGTTTGTGGAGTTGTCGCGCAGTCGCCGCACGGTGGCTCAGGCGATGCTGGACAAGTTGACCACCCGGCAATTGGAAGGCAAATTCCGCATGAGCCTGGCCGAGATTGGCGTATTGCCGACCGTGCGCGATACAGCTTGCCGCGATTTGTCGAGCATCTTGCGGCTGATTCAACTGGCCGTGCAACATCAGAAAACCGTGGAGCGCGAAACACGTCTGGCCATTCGCGAAGCCATGCGCGATTTGTCTGCCGTGACTTTGGATGAAGATGCCGCGCGCCAGTTCGTGAGCATGTTGTCAGAACCGGCCGGATTGGGCAGGGCCTTGCGGACGTTGCATGAGGTCGGCGCTTTGGAACGCATTGTCCCCGCGGTGGCTCACACGCGCGGGTTGTTGCAGTTCAACGAGTATCACAAGTACACCGTCGATGAACACACCTTAAGAGCTGTGGAAATCTGCACCGACTTTCAGACCGATCAAACGTTGGTGGGTGAGGTCTATCGCCAGCTTCCCGACCGCCATGTGTTACATCTGGCGTTGTTGCTGCATGATCTGGGCAAGGGGTATGCCGAAGAACATTGCGAAGTCGGACGACGTATCGCTTTGGAAGTTTGCCAGCTATTGCTGTTGAGCAATGAGGAAACGGAGGCTGTGACCTTTCTGGTACACAACCATCTGATGATGTCCCATCTGGCGTTTCACCGCGACATCGGCGACGAAGCGATGGTCGCGGAATTTGTCGGCAATGTGGGGTCGGTGCAATGGCTGTCTAAGCTGTTTTTGTTGACGATCGCCGACATCGATGCGGTGGGGCCGGATGTTCTCAATCCCTGGAAAATGGAGTTGCTGACCGGCTTATATCGGAACGCCTATGCCCAGCTTACTGGGCGCAACGCCACGGAGTTGATCGATCCGCGGTTTGAAGTCATTTACGAGCGGGTGGCGGAACTGGCCGATGACGATTCAACGCGCCACTGGTTGCGCCGGGCAGCCCAGAGTTTGCCCTGGAACTATTGCTCGGGTCGCTCGGCGGAAGAGGTGGCGGCCCAATTGTTGGACTTGAAATATTCGAAACCGGGCGATGTCCAATGTTGGATCAAACCGACTCAGCGCGGGCGATTGATCGAACTGTGCATCACCAAACACGAACAAATCCGAGCGGGAATTTTTTACAAAATTACCGGATTATTGGCCAGCAGCGGGCTCTCGATTCAGGCGGCGGATATCAAGCCCCTGGGGGAGTCCTTGATCTGGTATTGGTTTCAGTTCGAAGATATTGAGTTCGCCGAACCCCCGGTGGATCGCTTGACAGAAATCGTGCGCCGAGCAGATGCGATCGCCAGTGGGTTGGATGAGGCGCCACCCAAGTTCACTCAGCGTTGGGAGAAGCAGGCTGGCCCGGCAGCCCGATTGACCCGCCCAGAAATCCGCGTGGAGATCGATAATCATACGGTTGAGTCGGCAACGATCATCGATATCTTCGCGTATAACAAATTGGGATTCTTGTACGCGGTATCGCGTAAGATTTTTGAACTGGGGCTCGACGTGCGATTTGCGAGGGTATCGACCTACGGCCGCCAGGTGATGGATGTATTCTACGTCACCGATGATCGCGGTCGCAAGATTCGCAATCGGGCCAGGCTGAATACAATTCGGCGACAATTGGTGGCCACCGCGAAGGCATTTTTGAAAGAGGACACTCCGCCCATCACAGAATCATGAATGACGTTGAACCGATCCAAGTGACTTCCGCACAGCGCCCGCGACGCCGGTGGTTGGACCGCGCCATGGTGCTCTTGTTTCTAGCTCTGGTCGCTGTACCTCTGTTCGGTTTGTGGCCGAATCAAGAACAGCACCGCTGGCAGGCGGCCGCGTTGTTGTTGGACTACCAGCGAGACGCCGACCCGGCACATTTGCGAGAATTGATCGAGGTCACCCAGCAGCTTCCTGACGATACGGCTTTGCGCCTGCGTGTCGTCGAGTTGCTCCTCAAAAAGAACTGGGTTGCCGAGGCCGATCCATTGATTCGACCACTGGCCGAGCAGGCCAGCAAATCCACGCGCGCGATGGACTGGACGTCGTATCAAGTCTTGCGCCACTATGCGACCTTGTTGTGGCTTCGCGGGGAAGATCAGGCTAGCTTGGAGGTCGTCAAGCAAATCGAAGAACGGCTGCCGCGCCAAGCCCGGGGGAGTTACTCGTCGATCAATGAAATCTGTTACCAACGTGCTTTGACGCAATTGGAGTTGGACGCTGCCGAAAACGAGATGTACGGATTGATTTATCGCAAACGAGCAGAATTCAACCGTCAGATTCCCCGCTGGTTGACGTATCGCACTACGGTGGTGGTGGCAGGGACGTTGTTGGCGCACGACGTGGGTTTGGGAGAGCAGACACTGGATTTGCTTGAGGTAGAGATCAATCTCATGCGTGAGTCGGCTGCGGCCAGGACTAGAGAATGGATGGCGGTGGCTTATGGCGAATTGAAAGCAGATTTTCCGTTTTCTCCCGACGCCAGCGATGAATTGGATCGCGTGCGGCAATATGAGGCTCAAGGCCGCTGCGATTTGGCTGCTTTGCTCATCGCCCGGGCTTACCTTTTGGACCAGTTGCAACGACCGGCCGAAAGCCAACGCGATCGGCGCGAAGTGCATGGAATGCAGATTGACGCAGATGCATGGTTGGCAGCAACCCCCAATCATCAGGCACTGCTGCAGTTGGTTTCACAAGGCGGTAGCTTGCTTGATACCTATGCATACATCTTGTACGGCCAACGGCGACTGAGCCATGCCATCCGCGAACAGCAAGTCGCTATTTGGGCCTTGAAATTATTCGTCGCGTCGTACGATTCGCCGCTGCAGAACACGTCCGAGGTCGGTTTGGACGTGGCCGCTGCCCGATCATCTGCGCAGCATTCATTAGCAGTACTTTATGCGCACCACGCCGAGATGTTAGAGGCTGCGGGGCTCATGGAAAAAGCCGAACAGGAACTCAAAAAAGTCGAAGAGTTAGGCTACAACAAAGAGTTGATTTTGTTCTGACGTTTTCCTGTCAAGACATGTCAGGCTGTACAGCCAAAAGAACGCCTGAGAAATTGCGTAACCGTTCTCGGAATTGATGGCCAAGCTTGGTACTGGTACGTTCCGCAAGTCGTCTTGTTGTCGATCGAAACCCTGTGAGTGTCGCGGATCGATTCGTCCAAGCTAACGTGTTTTGTCGAACGACTTGCTCCACGCAACCTGCAATTCGTGACCGGTTACAAAATTACTTCGGGAATTGGGTGGCACTGGCAGAGATTCGGCAGTCCAAGAGAGGCCCAGTTTTTTGAGGACGACTGACCGTATTTCAGCCAGTGTGAATTGCCGATCAGCGAAAGCGTTCTTCGTCCGTTCCTAAACGGAGTGTGGGGATACCCCTAATCTGAACAGCGCCAATGAGCTAGGGATTTTATGTCCCAAGAGCTTCCGGAAAATGGCGCTGACTTGCCTAAGCTCCGCGCAGCATGTTGCCGCGAAGCAATATGAATCCGAGCACGAGGCAGAAGACACCCAAAGCAATCCAGACGGGCATGCTCCACCGCGATGTGGAATCCAGTATCTGATTGAAAAACCGAAACGCTTGTTCAAGATAGGTGTACACAGTCATTGCTCCTTTCGATTAATCAAGTCTAGCTTGTGCTGGGAAAAGGGCCCGGAAAGGCCGAGACAATTGCGAGGACCATTCAAACCAACGGCCGCGGAGGTCGTTACGTTTGTGACAATCATTCCGACTTTTCCGAGATCGATGGGGGTGAACCAGTTCGCGCCACGATGTGTCTAACGATCGCGTGGAAAATGACTTCGATAATCAGGCGGAGTTTCAGCCAGAGTGAGGTACCGATCAGCGGAAGTTGTTTTTAAGGCCTTCCTGAATGTACCTGACAATTTGTCCCGCGGTCGATCCCTTTACGATCCCGTGGACCGGGTCGAGGAGCTATCAATTGCACTGTCTCCGGATGCCAAATAAGCAGGCTTTCGGCAGACCGCAGACAGACAAAGTCAGCCCTTGCCAGGGGAGCATTTAAAGAGTAGATTTTTGGGTGTTAACGAACCCTATTTGGGGGGCCGTAGCTCAATTGGTTAGAGTACCGGACTGTCGATCCGGTGGTTGCGGGT
>DAOLCX010000151.1:0-6292 GCA_035327685.1 Pirellulaceae bacterium
GCCAGAAAACTCTAGCCCGCGAATTGGAGTGGATTCGGATGGCCCCCCGTGCGCGACAGGCCAAGAGCAAGGCGCGAATCAACGCTTATGATCAATTAGTTGCCGAAGCCAAACGAGATCGCGAAGAAGAATTTGAACTGCAGATTCCAATCAGCGGACCACTTGGCGATTTGGTGATCGAAGCTGAACATGTCCGCAAGGGTTACGGTGACCGACTGTTGATGGACGACTTGAGTTTTCGCCTCCCCCCAGGTGGTATCGTGGGCGTGATCGGCCCAAATGGAGCCGGCAAGACGACACTGTTCCGAATGTTAACCGGCCAGGAACAACCGGACGACGGCCGCTTGCGAATTGGCGATACGGTCGAATTGGGTTATGTCGATCAGAACCGAGATGCACTCAACCCCGACCATACCGTCTATCAGGAAATCTCCGGCGGTCATGACCTGTTGGAAGTTGGAAAACGCAAAATCAATGCCCGGGCATACGTCTCCAGATTCAATTTCCGCGGGCCGGATCAAGAAAAGAAAGTTGGCACGCTGTCCGGCGGCGAGCGAAACCGGGTCCATCTGGCCAAGCTGTTGCGGCGAGGTTCGAATGTCTTGTTGTTAGACGAACCCACCAACGATCTCGATGTCGATACCCTGCGCGCGTTGGAGGAAGCCATTCTGAACTACGCCGGTTGCGTGGTGGTGACCAGCCACGACCGGTGGTTCCTGGATCGGCTGGCCACCCATATCCTGGCCTTTGAAGGGGATGGTTACGCCCACTGGTGTGAGGGGAACTACCAAACCTACGAACAACAGCGCCGCGAACGATTAGGCATCAGCGACGACCAACCACGCCGTTTTCGCTACAAGAAATTGATGGCCTGAGTGTTCCGTCGGACCTGGCCCTGTGCCAGATTTTCACCTGGACCGCAGTGACGATCGCCTAGTCACCAGGTCACCCACTGGGTCACCAGGTCACCCACTGGCTGGGGTCACGCAACCAGTCCGGTAGTCGTTCGATTTCATCATCGAGGGGCGGACCCGTCAAGCGTCTTACGCCTGTTTCCGTGATCGCCAAAGTATGTTCGAAATGTGCAGACAGGCTGTGGTCAGCGGCGATTTGTGTCCAACCATCTTTGAGGCATTTCAATTCCTTGGTGCCAACATTGACCATCGGTTCGACAGCCAACACCAATCCCGGTTTAAGATAAAAGTCATCATGTTGTGCCCATTGAGAGGAATAATAATTGGGAACGGAAGGGGGTTCATGCATTTCTTTCCCGATACCGTGTCCGACCATCGTGTCCACGACATGAAAGCCGGCACGGCGCACCACAGACTCAATCTGCCGGGCAACCTCACTCCATTTGCGCGAAACAGGAATCGTATCGATCGCCGATTGCAGCGCTGCCTGAGTTGCTTGCAGGAGCCGCTCGGCAGTCGGATTGACTGTACCGACACGGTGCGTGACGGCTGCGTCGCCGCACCAACCACCGACACGGCACCCGGTGTCGATACCCACAATGTCGCCGTCCTTCAGCCGCCGAGCTTTGGGGATGCCATGGACGAGTTCTTCGTTGACGCTGATGCAACTTTCTGCAGGAAACGGGGGATTGCCCGGGTAGTTCAAAAACAGGGGATGGGCCTGATATCGCTCAAACGTCTCTCGAATTGCCTGATTGAGTTCACCTGTGGTGACCCCCGGCGCCAGCCGCCGTGCCGCAGCCTGGTGAGCCTCCCATACCACCAAACCGGCCATCCGCATTTTGGCAATTTCGCGGGGCGACCGAAGCACAAGACCTTTCGATGATGTCAACTTCATGATGGACTGCGCGCTGCAGATCTAGACTTCGGCTTATAAATCTCCGTCGCAGTGCCAAAGAAGACTTCGCCGGCATTCATCATGGTCTCACTGAGCGTCGGATGGGGATGAACACTTTCCGTCACGTCGCGGATTTGGCATCCCATTTCTATCGCCAACACAGCTTCTGCAATCAACTCACCCGCCCCGGAACCGACGATGCCGCAACCCAGCACCCGCTCGCTATCCGGATCGATGAGCCATTTGGTCAGCCCATCCGTGGTGCCCACAGCTTGCGCCCGTCCACTGGCCGCCCAAGGATAAGCACAGACTTCATAAGGCACGCCTTCTCGCTTAGCATGTTCTTCCGTCAGCCCAGCCCAGGCAATTTCAGGATTGGTAAAGACCACTGCCGGAATGGCACGTTTGTCAAACTCCACAGCATGTCCCAAAATCACTTCAGCAGCAATCCGGCCTTCGTGGGTCGCTTTGTGGGCCAGCATGGGTTCTCCGGCGGCGTCGCCGATCACAAAAATGCTGGGCTCCGCAGTGCGCTGTTGTTTGTCACATTCAATGAAGCCCCGGCCGTCCGTCTTGATGCGTGTATTTTCTAAGCCCAGTTGTCCAGTATTGGGGCGGCGCCCGACAGATACCAAGACGCGATCGTAGCGTTCTGTCCCGAATTTGCCTGGGCCCTCAAACGACACTTGAACCTGATCGCCGACGGCGGCGACTGAACCCACCTTGGTATTCAGGAAAATCCGTTTGTCAAACAATTTCATCAGCCGCTTTTCCAAGGGCTTCACCAAATCGCGATCAGCCCCCATCAGCAATCCGTCCAGCAATTCGACCACACTGACCTGAGCCCCCAACTCAGCATAGACAGTCCCCAATTCGAGGCCAATGTATCCGCCGCCAATCACTAACAGCGTTTGAGGAACTTCGGCCAGTTCCAAGGCCCCAGTCGAATCCATGACCCGGTCCGATCCGATTTGAAACGCGGCCGGCATGGCCGGAACGCTTCCGGTTGCGATGATCGCATGATCAAAAGTTAGACGTTTCTCAGCGGGAACTGAAGGATCAGAGCCCTGAATCTCCAAAGTCTTTGGATCGAGAAACTTCGCATATCCCGAGATCACCTGCACTTTGCGGCGCTTGGCCAATTGCCCAAGCCCGCCTGAAAGGGTCGAGATAATTTTTTCTTTGCGGGCGCGCAGTTTTTCGATAGCGATTCGCGGCGTGCCATATTCCACGCCCCATTCTCCGCTCAATGCGCGAACCTCGTCCATGACTTTGGCCACATGCAGCAAAGCTTTGGACGGGATGCACCCGCGCAGTAAGCAGGTTCCTCCCAGTCGACCTTCCCCTTCAACCAACGTGACGTCTAGCCCCTCATCAGCGGCCAAGAATGCCGCAGCATATCCGCCGGGTCCGCCACCAATCACCACGACTTGAGAATGCATATTGCGCCCATTCACTGCGCCGCGCAGACAACTCGTCACCCAGCGAGATCGGGTTTAACGCGACAAGAACTCGACCACCACGTTGCCGTCAACGGGCAAACTGATATCCGCCGCTGAGGGAGCACCAACAATCGAAATCGTCAACGTGTCGGCATCAAACTTGGCCCACTCCAAACCTTGCCCCTCACCGACCTGATCCACGACACCGCGGAGATAATTGACAATGTTGTCACGGTTGCGCACGGTAACAACATCTCCTGGGCGAAGCAAAAAGCTAGGACGGTTGACTTTGACGCCGTTGACGCGAACGTGACCATGCGCCACACTTTGCCGAGCTTGAGGGCGTGTCTTGGCCAGCCCCACGCGGCGAATGACATTGTCCAACCGACTCTCGCACAGAATCAACAAGTTCTCGCTGGTGTTCCCTTTCATTTTGGACGCTTTTTCAAAGTAGCGCCGCAATTGCCGCTCGTTGAGTCCGTAATGGTGCTTAATCTTTTGCTTTTCCATCAACGCCCGACCGTAATTGGACGGGCGACGGGGCCGAACATGCATTCCCGGCGGTTGTTTCTCACGGCGCTTCGTGGCGCGGATGGTACCGCTCCCCTCGTAAACCATCATGTCCAAACGGCGATTGACCCGCGCCTTGGGACCTGTATATCGAGACATAAACCAAAAACTCCTGGCGACCTTGCGCCGCGAATGGACTCAAACTGCTGGCGCGTTTGCTGACAATTAGAAACGAAACATCTTTGCGAAAATCCCAGCTTGCGGCAAGGGGTAACCGGCATTTCTTTCAACTTGGGACCCGTGGTACCGGCTACCATACAAGCCCGCGGCGCCAGCGAGAAAATCTGCGTTGGGTTCACACGCTGGTGCCGTGGGCTTGTCTTGGGCCAAACAACATGCGGGCCTATGGCGAGCCGGGAGCCCCCCATTCACAACCGCCTTACCTACGACAAAAACGCCGAAAAATTGGCTGCATACCTGCTTCCAGCCCCTATTCTGGCTCAAAAACGGAACGGCTTAGTTTGTCCAATTGGCTGGCGTCCTCAAACGTCTCGCAATGGACCCCTGAAATGCGGCGAACGGCTCGCTCCAGCCGCCGCTCTGACACCTCGTGTCCGGGCAAGTTTCGAATAAAAATCGCGCGGACCTGAGAAGGGCATCGCACGGCGACTTTTGCATAGATTTCCAGATCCTTTTCTCCTGAATCGCCGACCAGGACAAACTGACGTCCCGGTATCGAACGAATCAATTCGGCTATCGCTCGCGACTTCCCGGAACGGCGAATTCGAATCATCCGCTGTAACACGTGGTTTCGCAATCGAAACGAGCGGAGATGAATCGAGCCCAACGGGAATTGACTTGAGGACAACATCTGCCATAGCGGGCCAAAAAGCTGCCACGGGCTGGACGACACATAATGAAAACTGGCGCCGAATTGCAACCAGTTGCGATAGAGCGCCGACATCCCTTCAATTTCACGAAACTCGCGCAGAAAGGTGTTTGCCAATAACTGTCGCCGTTCGCTAATCACAGTCTCTTTGATGGTGTCATCGACGTCCGAAACTACGGAACAACCCGCAGGGTTCAACGCCAATGCTTGTCCGCTCCCAACCAAATCCGGAAACTCCCGCGCCACATCCCGAGGCCGAATCTCATAACAAATCCATGAGCCATTCAAATCCCCACGCTGGGCTCGGTCCGCGGTCGCCGAGTCCACGACCACCCACCCGCCAAAGTGCCCGTTTCGCTTGGTGGGGCGAGCCAAAGGTATTTCGCGTCCGCCGATGTGACATACCAACTCGACTCCGCTCCATCCGTCTGAGACAAAAGGCTCTACGCGCGATCGAAACAACGGGCTGTCAATCTCCTCCTCGGTAGCGTGCATCAAATTGGTTAACAAGCGAATCAGCAGTCGTTTGCGGATTGTCGGTTGATAGGGCTTGCGCACCTGGCCCATCACCTGAATGCGCCAACGACCGTCGGGGAGTGGAGCTGCGATGCCGGGAAATAGGTCCATCGCGCCTATCGCATTGGAATGTGGAGCCGTCAAAGTCACCTACCACCTCGGTCAACGACACAGCGAGCCGCGCTGGAATCAAACAATGGGGGGCAAGAGTCTTTTTCAGTTGACGCAAGTTCTCACTGAGGAGCTAAGCGCTGCTCTGGACCTGAAAACGACTCCCGACCCGTCCAAAAACATCTAACCAGTCTTCGCAACGACGACGTTGAACTTAACCGAAATCGGCCCACTTTACCAGATTTCCTCCGTCGAACTGCTACCGCGGGCCCATTTTACTACCGGGGCGCCGGTTGGCGTGACTTCGGTTCCGAAAACACCATTGAATCCTGTGCGACCAAAAAAACACGTGCAACTCCCGTGTCCGCCCACCGATCCTACATTTGTTCAACGACTTCGATTCCTAACAAGTTTAACCCTTGTTTAACGGTCCGGGCCGTCAACTCGCACAGCTTCAACCGGCTGATCCGCAGTCCCTCCGTCTCGGCCTGCAGCACACTGCACAGGTTGTAGAACTTGAAAAAAGTTTGCGACAAGTCAAACAGGTATTGCGCCAACAAGTTGGGCCGGTAGTCCACTAATACGTCATTCAGTGCTTCACCGAAACGCAATAATCCCACCGCCAACTGCCGCTCGACTTCGGTTGTCAACGATAGGGGATTCGCCTGCGACGCCAGGCTCTCTGGGCGAATTCCAGCCTTGCGGTAAATCCCTTGCACGCGGGCGTACAAATACTGCAGGTAAGTTGCCGTGTTTCCCTTCAACTCCAGCATTTTCGCAAAACTGAACTTGTAGTCCGTCTGGCGATTCTGTGAGAGGTCGGCGTATTTCAGCGCCCCGATCCCCACGACGCGCGCAATGGAGGCCTGTTGCTCAGGCGATAACGGCGATTCTCGCTCTTCGGCGACCTGCTGCAATACTTCCAGCGCGCGGCGCTCGGCTTCATCGAGCAGTTCCTCCAGCCCAACTGTGTCTCCCGAACGGGTTTTGAACGGCCGGCCGTCTTCCCCCA
>DAOLCX010000152.1:0-6284 GCA_035327685.1 Pirellulaceae bacterium
GAACACGCGCGAGGTCTGGAGATTGGCGCGGGCGATGACCTGGAAGAATGCACTGGCAGGTATTCCACACGGTGGCGGTAAGTCCGGAATCATTGCCGATCCACGCAAGTTGACGATCGCCCAAAAAGAAGTCCTAATCCGGCAATTTGCGCGAGGTATCGAAACCCTGGTGCAATATATCCCCGGGCCCGATATGGGGACTGATGAGACTGCTATGGCCTGGGTTCGCGATGAGATTCGGCGTTCCGTGGGGCTCAGTTCAGTGCTGGGGGGCATTCCGCTCGACCAGGTTGGTGCGACCGGATTTGGCTTGGCGGTGTCCGCCGAGGTTGCTCAAGACTTCGCGGGTATCGATTTGAAAGGTGCAACGGTCAGCATCCAGGGGTTTGGCAATGTAGGCCGTCATACTGCACGCTACCTTTCGGCATCAGAACGCGGCGCGGTAATCGTAGCTGTCACCGACTTGGCTGGCACAGTTTACAATCCACGCGGCCTGGATATTGAACGGTTGGCTGAGATGATGAACGACGGAATCCCGATCACTGAGTACAAAGGCGCGGGAACTCAGGTCTTACACGGCGATGCCTACTTGGATATTGAGGTCGATATTTTTGTACCGGCGGCACAGCCCGATGTGATCACTTCGGAAAACGCACACCGACTAAAATGTAAACTGATGCTGCAAGGGGCAAATATTCCATGTAGCGAGGAAGCGGAAGACATTCTGTTCGAGCGGAATGTTATCTGCATTCCTGATTTTGTAGCCAATGCCGGCGGCGTGATTTGCGGTTCGGTGGAATACCATGGCGGTACAAAAACCACGGCGTTTGCCGAAATTCGCGAGAAAATGCGCGAGAACACCGCGGAAGTGTTGCGCAGCGCCAAAGAGCAGGGCATCAAACCTCGCACGGCCGCGTTGATGTTGGCTCAAGAACGGGTTGTGGAAGCTATGAGCTATCGGCGCGCAAATTGAAAGTGCCCCAATAGCCTACCCATTCCTGCGAAAGCACATGGACTGCTCCTTCGTTGGTTGCAGGCATTTGAGGTGCTTGCCTGCTAGCAGTTTTGTGAAGTGTTCTCCAGGCACTACAATCGCTCTTAACAGCAGCACCGATAGCATTGTTTTTTCCGGCAAAAACAAAAAAATAGGTATCTTCGTTAAATTCCCACCTTGAGTCTTGGCGATTTACCTTGTGAAAGACTGCGGGAAGCTCGCGGTCGGATCGTCGCTTTGCGGCTTTGGCATCACAAGGCCCATGTTGTTAGGGGGGACCATGTCTGAAACCAAGCGCCAGGTACTAGCCAAGTGCCATCGAAATCTGGCTTGTCGGCTGCGCGGCCTTATGGCGCGCGCCCTGTGGGTCAGCTCTTGTTGTGTGCTGGTCGGATCCATGACCGGATGCGGTGCCACATCGTTCGGCGGGGCTCGACCCATCGACGGAATGTTTTTAGGGTATCGCGATCACGTTTGGGCCAATCGGGCGTACAACTTGTCGAATCGCGGCTACTCGCGTCCCTTGATGTCACACCATCGCAAGGGATTTGTGGCAGGATATTGCGACGTTTGCCAAGGTGGCGATGGCTATATCCCGGCCTTGCCGCCAGAAGAATACTGGTCGTATGAATATCAATCGTCGCAGGGGAGTGACTGCGTCAAGGCTTGGTTTGATGGCTATCCGGAAGGCGTGGCGGCAGCTCGCCGTCTGGGCGCTCATCGATACCGTGAAGTATTCGTATCCGACGAAGTCAATGCTGCGATCGCCGTCGAACAACATGGTCGGTTTTTGCCCTCGGATGTATCCGTGGTCAAACCTGATTCGGCAACGTCTGCAAAATCAGGTGTTCCAACCACACCGGCGAAGACGATCACCGGCCCCGCCACGAATTCCGGTACCTCCATCTTGCCCAGGATCGAGTTGCCGTGGGCTGCGATACCCTCAGACTCAAACAATTAGACGTATCTGCACGCCGATGTTTACAGGTTGTAGGCTCTAAAACTTGGACGAACAAAACATGTCAACACAGGCTCCTCGTAATCGAACGCAACAACTCCGACTCCACCTCGGTCTATTGGCCTTGGTCATCGGCTGTGTAGGCTCAAGTGGTTGTACGGCCATCCTGTCGCCGATTGACACGATTCCGGCGCACCGTGTTCCGCCCCAGTTTTTGAAAGAACCCGAAGCGACCAAAGTGCAAATTGACATGAGCCGTTTGCGTCAGCCAAAACCCGAACATTACTTGCTTGACAGTGGCGACGTGCTGGCGATTTTCGTGGAGGGAATCATCGGCGGTATTGACGAAACACCACCCGTTTCGCAACCGCCCCCCGATAGTGATCTACCCCCGGCCATCGGTTATCCGTTCCCGGTGCGCGAAGACGGAACGGTTTCGCTTCCGTTGGTCAAGCCAATTTCGGTTCGAGGGCTGACACTCCAACAAGCGGAACAGCTCATCGCGCGGACGTTTCTCGAAGGTGAGAAGCCCATCATATCGGGCGAACGACGAATCATCGTCACACTCCTCCGAAAACGAACATATCGAGTGTTTGTGGTCCGCTCTGATAACTTGTTCTATTCCACCAGTGGCCAATTCGCGGCCGCACGTGGGATGCGCCCCGTCACGGACCGCTCGGATGAAAGTGCCCGCGCTGTGGTCTTGCAGCTGCCAGCCTATCAAAACGACTTGCTCAACGCCTTGGCCCAAACAGGCGGTTTGCCAGGCATCAACGCCAAAGCAGAAATTCGCGTCATGCGGGGAGATCGGCTGGCAAATGAACAACGGGCCGCTGAAATGAAAGAGTTTTATCGGACGCATGGACCTGACGAGTTCCCCTATGGAATTCTGCCCACCATCCCGGATGAATCAAACTCCATCCGGATCCCGCTTCGATTTAAACCAGACCAACCGCCATCGTTCCGCACGGAAGATATCTTGCTGAGGGAAGGCGATATTGTGTTCGTTGACAATCGCGACACGGAAGTCTATTACACGGGAGGTCTGCTGGGCGGCGGTGAATTCCCATTGCCGCGCGACTATGATCTCGACGTGTTAGGAGCCCTGTCAATCGCAGGTGCGGGTGTGGGCTTCGGCCGCAGTGTCGGCGGTGGAGCATTTGCCGCACTGGCAACAGTTCCCCCCAACGAGTTGATTGTGCTCCGCCGCATACCAGGCAATCGTCAATTGGCGATTCGCGTCGATTTGGTGCAGGCCATCAATGACCCGAAAACACGCATCCTCGTCAAGCCCGGCGATACGCTTATTCTGCGCTACAAGCCTCAAGAGGAATTGGTTAACTTCGGCATCGGCACGTTCTTCACGTTCGGTTTGAGAAATCTATTCCGACGGTAGTACCGCCGACAGCCCAACAGGTCACCAACTCCACCCGGCAAGTCCGGTCAAGTGGGTCAACGTGGTCATCTCGGGATCTGAACCATCAATCCGAGAAACCACGTTGCCCTGTCAGTGACCTTTCCGCCATCAACTACACCAATGGCAACAACTGCCGGCGCGACGAGCCATCTCGTCGGTGGTTTACCCAATCTCGGTTGGCCTCTATCGCCTGCTGTTCATGTTTGAACGGAAGTAATTGATAATGGACGTTGCGTTGCCGCGGCACAAAACCATATTCGGAGATGGCGTCACGAATCTCCTGCAACGTGAGATAATGGACCGTTCCCGCTTCCGCAACAACGTTCTCCTCAATCATCAGGCTCCCCATATCATTGGCGCCGAACTGTAAGGCCAATTGGCCAATCTTAAGCCCCTGAGTGACCCAACTCGATTGCATATTGTGGATATTGTCCAAGTACAATCGGCTGACTGCCAACATCCTTAAATAAGCGTGGCTTCCCGCCGGCGGCAAATGTGACAACTCCGTATGCTCGGGTTGAAACGTCCAACATATAAATGCAGTAAAACCACCCGTCTCATCTTGCAATTGCCTCAACCGGTCCAAATGTTCGATCCGTTCAGCCAATGTTTCCACGTGTCCAAACATCATGGTCGCCGAGCCGCGTCCTCCCAGTCGATGCCACACGCGCATCACATTCAACCAATCGTCTGACATCACTTTTCCACGAGTCAGAATGTCACGAACACGATCGACCAGAATCTCGGCACCACCACCGGGAAGACTTCCCAAGCCGGCGTCCTTAAGTCGCTCCAGCACAGTCTCCAATGACAGCTTGTTGACTTTGGTAAAATGATGAATCTCTGGCGGGCTGAAGCCGTGAATATTGATCTGCGGGAACTCCGACTTGATCGAACGTAACAAGTCCTCATACCAATCAAGTTTAAAATGGGGATGCAGCCCCCCCTGTAACAAGATTTGATCCGCGCCGAGCTGGACCGCTTCGCGAACCTTTTCAAATAGTACATCTTGCGAAAGTACATAGCCTTCAGGGTCTTTGGGGCCCCGATAAAACGCGCAAAAATCGCAAACCGCCGAACAAATGTTGGTGTAGTTCACGTTGCGATCGATGTTGTAGGTTCGAATTGGCTCAGGATGCAACCGCTTGCATACGGCATTGGCCGCCGAACCAAGCCAACTCAATGGGGCGTCACGCAATAATCTCTGTCCCTCAATAAGGCTCAATCGCTCGCCTTGCACCGCGCGGCCCAGAATATCAGCAATCTCATTCATCGTGCGATCACCATATCCCCTGCGGCCACCGACGAGGCCGCCGGTAACAAACCATGTTCGGCCACTTTTTGCATAAACAAAGACAATCCCTCACGTTCAGCGGGCCCCAAAACAAAATGGAGATGCTCTGTCAAATACCGCTTGGCCTGATCGACGGTCAATCCGTATTCCGCCGCGCGCTCGTTAGCAATCCTCGAGGCGTTGGCGACACCCCTGTCCCGCGCACTCGACAATACCGTGGCCAACTCGGCTCGCTCAATCTGATGATGAGCAGTCCAAACAGCAAAGACAAATGGCAGCCCCGTCCAGTCGCGCCAAGCCTCACCCAAATCCATAATGTGAGGGAACGTCGACGTGTTGTCATGCATGGCCCGATCCCCAATCACCAATACGGCATCCGTTCTGGTCGCGAAATAGTCGTCGTCGATTGCCAGTTTTGTACACGATGGCACGACACCAAACTGCTCAGTCAAAATCAATCGAGCCAACGCAATGCTAGTCCGAGAACCTTCATCCAATGCCAAAGTCTGGATTCTGGGGAAAGGCACACGAGACAATAACTTCACGCTCCACACGGGACCACGGCACGCAATACACGCATCCGAGACGATCGCCCAATCGGGATGGCTCAATGCATCCACCACAGGAATTAATGCGACGTCTAGCTCGCGCGTGGACAATCTTCGACACAGCCGACTTGGCAGGTCAAACTCGATTCGATACTCCGGCAACTGCCGCTCAATCTCGTAAACCAACGCGACCGTGTTGAAATACGAAACAGCCCCTAATACCCGTTTCATATGCTGTCGGAACCTGATCTCCTGAAACCCAATTCCCTCAGCCGCCCCACCTGCCTACACATAAGGCATTCCGATAAGTTCACCATGCCGACGCTCCTGGCCTCTCGACAAAACGTCCGGTTGATCCTTCATCACTTTTCTGGCGACCATCAAACCATCAACCGAGATAACACCTCACCAATAACGTGTGATCCAATCGTTAATTTGTAGCATGTCTGTCAGTAAGGTAATATGGGTCAACTTGTCCCTCCAAACGCGTTGTACTGATTTATTCTAATACCCCGGATTTCCGGGCCTGATTCTGACGAAACTCATCTTGTGCCGGTGTGCCTGGCGACAATGTCCCAAGAGTCCACCGCCACCCCCACGCGCGGACCGCATCCCCCAGCTAATTACCGACGGGAGCAGTGAACGCGCCAAGTCCGCTTTGTGAATAATGACGGTCAACTAAAATGTATCGAGCCATCGTCCTTTTTGTGTTATCTACTTGCTTCCTAATGGCGAGTTCTGCAACTCTCTGCGGACAAGTCATCGGCGTTCGCCAAACGATCGACGATTACCGTCAACCGACACAATACAGCCCAGATGATCCATGGATTCGCAGTACTGTATTCCGGCAACAAGTTGGCTACTACGGTCGGTTCTTCAACAGTGACTGCGAGGAATCGAAACGCTATTCCCCCTACATCCAATGGAAGACGGTAGACAACCGCCAATGCCAACCCGGCCCCCTGCAATCCCTCCGCATCGACCTCACCAAACTCCACCATCGAATCCAATCCGCCCGCTAACCCCCCAATAAGGACAGGCATTATCCTGTTGACAGGGTTGGTGGCGTCTGG
>DAOLCX010000153.1:0-6268 GCA_035327685.1 Pirellulaceae bacterium
GCGAAAACATGGTAAGCCCGGATTATCGGAATTGATTGGCGCGTTGATCCGACAGGGTTCAGGGCGATACACCATCGACGCCCTGCGATCTTGGGTCGAGGAGCAGGGCTTGCGCGAGTTCTGGAATGCGTTCGTCGAGCAACCCGCGCTACCCGATTTTAACGCGGTCATGGCGGACGCCGGATTCGCTCGTACAAGACGAATCGAAACGGACCTCGCGTATGCCGGACTGCGGATCAGCGGCGAGGTGTTCGGCACGATTGAGGCGATCGACCCGGACGGCCCCGCGGCGAAGAGCGGCTTGAGAGTCGGTGACCGGATCACCGGTTACTGGCCTGTTCGTGGCGATCGTCCGGCGATTGACCCATCGTGCGACATGACGTATCCGTTCGGTCTCAATACGTTGGCGCTCGATGCCGGCGAGATCAACGTGGGATTCATACGAGGCGAGGAAGAGATGCAAACGCGCGTCCAACCTCGTCGCCTCCAAGGGGGCTTTTGGATGGCTTTTGAAATAGACGCCTCGGACGCGGAACGGTTCTTCCAGTAAGTAGTACACCCTGTGGCGCTATGTATGTTAAAGAGCGTATTGGCATCGTTCTTTAGAGAAGCGAAATCGAGATGTTCACCCCTATGATAAACCAAGTTAACGATCGACAAGCAGTACAAAGCTGCAACTTACTTGCGCCTGAAAATCGGATGCACGCGAGCGGGCGGTCAGTCGGGTTTTTGATCGTTGAATCACTTGCACCCGACCGTTGATCCTTGACATTCTGCAATTGGAGGCGAACACACGACATGCCAATACCGGACTTCCAATCGTTAATGCTTCCGCTACTTCAACTTGCAGCGGACGGCGCCGAGCACTCATTGGCTGACGCCAGGACATCACTTGCCGAACAGCTTCCGCTGACCGATGAAGAGCGGGCTGAGCTTCTACCCAGTGGACATCAGCCGCGATTCAACAAAGGTGTGTGAATACTGTTCACTGCAGTTCCTTGATCCGGAGGTTGCGAATTTCGACGGGTCCATCGCGACTGAGATGTTGGAAGCCGATGTGGCCTCGCAGCGGACGTTGATTTAGGGGGGGAGCGAGCGTGCCATCATGCCGCGGGACGGGTTGATCGTATGTGCGCAGGTCGATGTCCTGGATCATTTCACCGTTCAGCCAGGCGCAAAAGCGAGTGCCCCGCAATTCCAATCGCACCGAATTCCACTCAGTGGGCCTGTAAACCTGTTTTGAGGGGGCAGCCGCACGATACAGTCCGCCAGTCAATTCAGAGTCTTTAGCTTCCGGGTTATACCGCTCATCCGCGATCTGAAATTCCAGCCCGTCAAATGCCGGGTCTCCTTTCAACGGAGAGCGCAGCGCAACACCACTATTGCCGAGTTCCGTCAGTTTGATCTCAAATTCCAAGGTGAAATCGCCAAACTCACGTTCGCTGATCAACCAGGTCCCTCGGCGTTCACCCGGCCGCAGCACACCGTTGGTCACCTGCCAATCGGCGTCTTGAACTGCCAAGCCCACATCGGACCAATCGGTGACCCGCCAACCGGTTGGAATACCGTCCTCTTTAAACAAAGAAAGCCATTCCGTTTCGGTATCCTGCGGGATGCAAAGGGCCGCACTGACAATAACACAAATCAACTGATTCATTTTTGCCAACCAAAAAATAAGCCAGAGGTTCTGGCGATGCAGTTCAGAAGCGCACGGCAATCCGCCACTGTCGGCTGCCGCCAGATAGCCCATCGTGCGGGCCTCCGCTCTCGATTATACAGCCATAGGGTTCGGAAAGGCTGACGAGCCTGTGCTCGCGCCAACATCCATGCTGGCATATCGGTTGAGTTTTCGTGAACCGGCGATTCGTCTTGGAGGGAATTGGCCTGATCGAGTATGCTGCTTTGATGTGGCCGCTCACGGTCCGATCAACCGCAGATTGCCGCAAAATCGCGGTGAGGGTGTGGGCAGTTTTCCACAGACGCACAAGGATGGGGCGACAAGAGAGGATTTCCAAGAGTGGCGAGCACGGCATTTGCGTCGGATGTGATTGAAGTTTCGATCGTCGTCCCTGTTTATAACGAACAGGAGAATGTGGCACCGTTGGTCAGCGAAATCGAGGCCGCGATGTCGGCGGCTGGCCGATCATGGGAGCTGATTGTGGTCGATGACGGCTCGCGAGATGAAACGTCTCGACGCTTGAAGCAGTTGGCGACCGAACATCGCTGGTTGAAGGTTATCGTCCTGCGCCGCAACTTCGGCCAGACGGCGGCGATGCATGCAGGCATTCAAATGGCGACCGGCCGTGTCATTGTGACCCTCGATGGAGATTTGCAAAACGACCCTCGCGACATTCCGCAGATGTTGGCACTGCTCGATCAAGGCTATGATTTGGTCCACGGGTGGAGGCGCCAGCGCCAAGACCGATGGCTCAGTCGTCGATTGCCGAGTCGATTGGCGAATTGGTTGATCCGCAAAGTGACAGGTGTTCCGATTCGAGACTTGGGCTGCACGTTGAAAGCTGTAAAGCGAGAGTTGGCGCAGCAACTCGAATTATATGGAGAGATGCATCGATTCATTGCGATTCTGGCTCACCAACTCGGCGCGCGGATGGTGGAAATGGAAACGCATCACCGGCCCCGGCGGTTCGGCACAACCAAATATGGTTTAGGCCGCACGACGCGAGTATTGCTGGATCTGATGACGGTCAAATACATGCTCAAGTATTTCGACAGCCCCATGAAGTTGTTTGGACAGTTTGGCATTGGTGTCGGTTTGTTGGGCTTGGTGTCATTTGCTGCCGTGGGAGTGATGAAATTGTGGGGCGGTATGAACATGACGGGGAATCCACTGTTGCTGCTGGGCGTGTTGGCCACGATTTTGAGCGCCCAATTTTTCAGCTTAGGTCTCTTAGGAGAGGTCAACGCCCGGATTTACTTTGCGCATGCCGAGCGGCAGAACTACCAGGTGCGTGAATGCATTAACTTTCCAGAAGCTGAAGACGCGCCGACGGTGGATCGCCGCGCCGCTTAGCAGCGAAGTCAGATCGCACCACTCTTCACGACATTGTAGGACAATTGTTCTACAGCATGCCATTCCGGCGGAACGAGTGAACGATAACAAGATCGGATCACAGAAACGTCAGCGACTCCAATCGATCAGTTTTCCCAACCCTTCCTCGATATCGGCCGAGGGGATGCCAGAGTAGGCAAATCGGATGTACCGCAAAGATTCACCGGGAATCGCCCGGCCAAAATGGAGTCGTGTGCAGAACGAGACCCCCGTATCGCGGAGGACCTGGCGGCGAAAGGCTTCGTAATCAGTGAAACCCTTGCGCCGCATCAACTCGGTGACATTCGGGTACAGATAGAATGTGGCTTGCGGGCAATAGCATTGTACGCCATCGATGGAGTTCAACAGTTGTACGGCCAGATCGCGGCGTTGGCGAAGGGTTTCCAGCATCTGTTGCACTTGATGTTGGCTCTCGCGCAATCCGGCAATGGCTCCGTATTGGATGAAATGGTTAGGACAGCTTTCATCATTCACATTGAGTTTGGCAATCACACTGGCGATTTCCACGGGTGCAATGGTTGCTCCCAGTCTCCAACCGGTCATGGCGAATTTTTTGGAAAAAGTGTAGAGGATTACGGTCCTGGCGGCCATGTCGGGGAGAGAGGCAATTGAAGTGCTGATCCCTTGATAGCGGATATCGAAATATGCTTCATCGCTCAAAACAATCAAATCGTGTCGCAATGCCAACTCGGCAATGGCGTGCATTTCGTCGAGCGATGATTCCGCGCCAGTAGGATTGTGCAAATTGTTGTAGACCAGAATGCGAGTGCGGTCCGTGATGGAATCTTCAATTTGTTGCAGGTCGATCTCAAAGTTTTCCGCGCCTTCGCGGAAGCCATAAGGTATGGCGCGGCCTCCATGGAATTCAATTTGCGATTCGTAGATCGGATATCCTGGATTGGGATAAAGCACCTCTTCTCCCGACTCCATCAAGGCCATGATGAATTTGCCGATGGTTGGTTTCCCGCCAGGTTGGATCACGACATGGTCGCTGGTGTAGGGAACTCGATGGGATCGGCTGATATCTTCCGCCAGTGCCTCACGTAAGGCGGGGATGCCTGCATTGGGGCAATAGCCGGTCTTTCCCGCATTGGCGGCGGCAAATGCGGCGTCGATCACATTCTGGGGAGTCTTCATATCCAGGTCGCCGAGATGGAACGGATAGACGCGCAGTCCTGTTTTGGCCAGTGCCGCGGCCTCTGCGGAAACGGCAAACGCAGTTTCGGTTCCCAGACGAGAGATGCGTTGGGCAATTCGATATTTGGGTGCGGTGATCGTTGCTGTGTTCATAAGATTTTACTTCGGTTAATTCACCAGGTGAATCGGCGCGCCGGCCTGAAAGGCCGCGATGTTCTCGGCGGTCGTATGCATTAAGCGCCGGCGCGCTTCCACGGCAGCCCACGCCAGATGCGGCGTGATGATGCAGTTTTTGGCGGCGAGTAAAGGATTGTCCGAGGCGATTGGCTCCACGCTGACCACATCCAAACAAGCGCCGGCCAATCGAC
This sequence comes from Pirellulaceae bacterium, assembly GCA_035327685.1. Lineage (GTDB taxonomy): Bacteria > Planctomycetota > Planctomycetia > Pirellulales > Pirellulaceae > BJ22. Next base: position 4,576 of record DAOLCX010000153.1, read on the forward strand.
CGGAATTCAACGCATCCGTCAAGTCGCGTTCGTTGACCAACCCCCCCCGCGAGGCGTTGATCAAAATCGCCGACGGTTTCATCGTAGCCAGCAATCGCGCATTGACAAATTCCCGATTGTCGGCGGTTTGCGGGCAATGCAAGCTAATCACATCCGAGCGTTGGAACAATGTCTCAATGTCCGCCCATTCGAATTCACGGTAGCTTGGAGGTGCGCTCCGCTGGACATCATGGGCCAATATATTCATCCCCAATGCTTGAGCCATTTCCGCAGTCCGGCGGCCGATGCGTCCAAAACCGACAATACCGAGCGTTTTCCCATTCAATTCTTGTAAAGGGCGCAGCCAAAAACTGAAATCTTCACGTCGTTTCCACTCGCCAGCTCGAACTGCGCGATCGTGTTCGTCGGGGCGATGGATGAAAAACAGAAGCACCGCCAGCACATACTGGGCCACCGCATCGGTCCCATACACGGGTACATTGGAAACGGGGATGTCTCGAGCCCGCGCTGCCGCGACATCTACTACGTTGTAGCCCGTCGCCAATACAGAAATAAACTTTAACCGGGGAGCCTGGTTGATCGTCTCCGCCGTTAAAGGAGTTTTATTGGTCAATACGATGTCGGCATCACCGATCCGCGCGACAATCTCCGCAATCGGTGTGCGGTCATAAACGGTCAACTGCCCCAACTGTTCCACGGGGGTCCAAGGGTTGTCGCCTGGGTTGAGTGTATAACCGTCGAGAACAACTATTTTCATGAAGCCTTCGTTCAGCAGCACAATGTCCTATCGTTTGTCAAGAACTCGCAGGTTTCCAATGGCCTGGCCACGAGTCACATTCCAGGGTTTACCCATCGATGAATGCTAACGATTTTAGTTGAATTGCCGCGGCACGGCTAGCATCAGCGGAGGGGTGTGCTCAATGACGTGCCCGTTCGCGAGCGGTTTCGCTGGGGTGGTCATTTTCGCCGTAGAGCGAAGTCTGTGGTACGACGGGGACAAAGCCTGCGGCTGGTCGCTAAACGATGAATCGCTGATAGCGAAAGCCGTTGAGTCAATAGAACAGGGCTGACCTTGCCGGACAGCCCTGTTTGAAGTTTCTTCGATCGTTACGGCTGTTCAGCCGAGGGACTCGAATCCTAGTAGTTGTAGGATGCGGTTCCGAAATCGACATCGCCCACCATGTGGAAGTGATTGTGGTCGATGTACAACACTTCTACGACTTCTTCGTCATGTAGAGTGTGGGGGAATGGCCAGCCGACAATTTTCTTCTCGGAGAAGAACACCGTGCATTTGTAGTGGGCATGGTGCAATTGGGCCGGGCCAATCAACGGAACGATTCGCGGGGGATCAACATAGTCGGCGATCTTTTCCTTGATGATCGTCACATTATTCCGTTGGGTTTCGTGAAAGAATGGAACCCCGCCTTGAACCGGCCGAGCTCGCTCTAAGGCCCACATCACTTCGTCGTCACTGGGTGGATCCAATGCCACCGCAGGACCTCCAGCAGTGATCGGGCCCAGAATAGGCACCCGGGCATACCGCTCATGGATGTGAAACTTGTCTTCGTAGTTCTTTTGCCAGTAGGGCGAAACGGGCAAAGGGATACTGAATACGCCCAGCGTGGGACCTACGGATGAAAAACATCCGGTCGTCAGGGCCAACCCCGCCTCTAACAGGCCAAAAAACCCGGCA
>DAOLCX010000154.1:0-6267 GCA_035327685.1 Pirellulaceae bacterium
CAACCGTTTGATTTCGAGTTATGCGCATTGGCATCTTCGGGGGATCCTTTGACCCCATTCATATCGGACACTTGATCATCGCCGAGCAAAGCCGCGAACATGCTCAACTTGATGAAGTGTGGTTTATACCGGCGGCCGTCGCGCCACATAAACAGACTGGCGCAACAGCGACTGGCAAACAGCGGCTGGAGATGTTGCAACTGGCTGTAGCTGGTCATGAGTCATTCCGTGTCTTGGACGACGAACTCCGGCGCGGCGAAGTCAGTTTCACCGTCGATACGTTGCGATCGTTTCGGGCACAGTATCCCGACCACGAATGGTTTTTGATTATTGGTGGAGATTCGGCGGCTCAACTTGCCACCTGGCGCGAACCGGCTGAGATTTGCCGATTGGCGACGCCGCTGGTCTATTTTCGACCGGGAGAGGTGGCAGACTTTTCCCCCTTGGCGAATCTGGTTTCCCCGGAACGTTTGGCAGACATCGCTGCACATCGTGTGTCTGGGCCCATGATTGAACTGAGCAGCACCCTCGTCCGCGAACGGCTGGCCAGCGGACGGACCGTGCGCTATCTCGTCCCACGGGCCGTGGAGAAGTACATTGAAACCCAAGACTTGTATCGCCCGGACGATGGATGACGATGATCCCGGCCCATTTGACTTATGGCTTCGACCACACCATTCCCTGACCGCTCGCCGACCTCCAGTGAGGGGAGTTTGGTGTTGCGTCTCCAACGGCAGGAATCATTGGCCTGGCATCAATGGGTCGAGTTGTACTCGCCCTTGGTCTATCATTGGTGCCGGGAAACTGGATTGGCGGCAGCCGACGCCGCCGATGTCATGCAAGATGTCTTTTTGTCGGTCGCCCGCAACGTGTCGCGTTATCGAACGGTCCCCGGACAGACGTTTCGCGGCTGGATGTGGACTATCACCCGCAACAAGATTCGTGATGTCGCGCGACGCAGGTCGCGGCAAGTCGAAGCCACCGGGGGTAGTTCGGCCTATCAACATCTGCTCCAGTGGGCCGAAAAAGACGAAAGCGAAGAGCCGACGTCACCGCCCGAAGCACACGCCTTGCTGCATCGAGCGCTGGATCAAATCAAACCGGAAGTCGCTCCGCAAACCTGGGAAGCCTTTTGGCGCAGTGTCGTCGCGGGCGAACCTACGGCTCAAATTGCCGCCGATTTGCGGTTGACGCCCAACAGCGTGCGCCAAGCCAAAAGCCGCGTCCTACGCCGACTGCGCCAACAGTTAGGTGATTAAGACGATCCTGAAAGGATCTCGGCCATGAGTCGGTGATTGGAGCGAAGCGAAAACCACCGGTCATCGTCCCCAACGGTTGTTTGATCCCGATGGAATCACGGCCGCATTCCGATTTTTCCCAGTTTCGCGGCATCTTGTTCACACTTTCGGGGGCCGTGTCGCGCCCCTGCGTTGTTTCCTATAGAAGATGAATCATCGCAATCCTGAGAAAGGTAAGCCATGGAAACCTCCCGCTGTTTTACACGCGACGAATTGCGAGACTATCTGTTGGGAAACGTCCTGGATGACTTGACAGAAGGCATCGCGGCCCACCTGGAAACCTGTGCCCGCTGCGAAGAAACGGTGGTCGCGCTGGACCAGGTCGACGACACCTTGGTTGCCCAACTCAAATCGCCAGCACTTCGTGGCCAGATGGACTCTCCGCTACCGCAATCTCACGACCCTACACTCGAAGCCGCCAAGCAACAATTGGTCAAACAGATTGCCGAAGGACTGGCGATGTCGGACATTGAAGCCGTTTTGGATCGAGTTTCTCCACAACGGATTGGCGATTACGAACTGATCGAACCCATGGCCCGCGGTGGCATGGGTGATGTCTATCGCGCACGGCATCTCCGCTTGGAAAAAATGGTTGCGCTCAAAATTCTGCCGCAACATCGCATGCGACACGGCGACGCCATCAGCCGCTTTGCCCGTGAAATGAAAATCATTGGGCAGATGAACCACCCTGCGATTGTCGCCGCGTTCGACGCTGGAGAGGAAACGGGCATTCACTATCTGACGATGGAATACATTGACGGCATGGATGTCAGCAAACTGGTTCGCACACTGGGGCCACTGGATGCCGAGAACGCTTGCGAGATTGTCCGGCAAGCGGCCGTCGGGATTGAGTATGCTCACCAGCTCGGCGTAGTCCACCGCGATATCAAACCGTCAAACTTGATGCTCGACCGACAAGGACAAATTAAAATTCTGGATCTGGGATTGGCCACGTTGAACGGTACCGACGGCGTGACCGACGAGTTAACGACAGTCGGTCAGCTGCTGGGGACCCTGGACTACATGGCCCCCGAACAATGCGACGAATCAGAGTCGATCGACCGCCGTTGCGACGTGTATGGGCTGGGCGCAACGCTTTATAAGCTGTTGACAGGTTGCGCCCCCTATGACCGCGAGGGCTTGGTTTCGCCCCTCAAAAAACTCCGGACCATTGCGACTTCGGAACCGATTCCCATCCAGGATCGAGCACCGGACATCGATTCGCGTCTGGCCGCCATTGTGATGAAGTGCCTTTCGCGCCACCCCGCCGATCGGTTTGGGTCTGCGCGAGAGTTGGCGCAAGCGTTGTCTCCATGGGCAAACGGACAATCCTTGCCGGTGGCCCTGGCGCGGGCTCAAGATTTGCGATCAGCCGTCGCTCGCGAACTAGTCGCGATCAACCCTCCGGTGCTTGGACCAAATCGGAACACTCGTCTCCTGCCTTCGCGGGCTGCTGAAAGGCCCGCGCTGCCGTCAGAAAAATCATTGGGCCCATCGAGTCAACGAAGTGGCATTCGCCGCTGGGTTTGGGTCGCTTGCGCCTCGCTGTGGTTCGGCCTCATTGCCTGGGCTGGCATTGTGATCATCATTGAGTATTCGGGTGGGCGACTGGTTATCGAATCTGAAGTCGAAGGAGTTCAGGTGGTCATTCTGCAGGACGCAGGGCCGCATAGTGAACTCCGCATCGAACACGGCACGGCTTCGACACGACTCTGGGCAGGGAAATACCAAGTCCAGATTGAAGGTGGCAGCGATCAATTGGCAATTAGCAACGACACCTTTGAATTGCGACGTGGAGAGACGGTGATCGCTCGAATTACGCGAACGGAATCGCCCAAACAACTTGCGGGGACGCCGGAACTGGCCACTCCCTCGCCCGCACCGACCTACTCGGGCAAAACTCTTGAGGAACTAACGACCGAGTGGATTTCAGGATCATCTAAACAAATGTCGCCTGGTATCCGCGTGCTGGTCAGTGCCATGACTCCAGAACAACGACAAACGTGGATCGAGCAGACCATAAAAACCTCCGAACAAGAAATGGAATTCAACACGAATCTCAGGTTTGTACAGTATTTGACACGGCTCCCAGTCACTTGGTCTGAACTGCGAATTGTCTTGGACAGCTATTACGAATCGTTCCTTGAGCCTGCACATCAAGATAACAATTCGCGTATCACAGCTCACTTTGATTGGCGGATGTTTTATCCAACTTATCGCGACGAATTGTTGGATTATCTGGAAGCCCAGATGAGTCTCGGCATGTCGCCAGAAAAACACCCCTCGCGAGCCGCTGCGGCCATCGTGGCCCTCACCGAACTGGCCAAACTAGACGGTCAAGATTTCCCTCTGCCTCCTCAACTCGTAAAAAAGTCCATTGCCGCGGGCAACTATTTGCTTCAGCCCCAAGTAGCCGCTCGAATTCATCAAAATGATCAAGCCAAATATGAAACTTGTCTAGTGAACCTGTTGCGTCCAAGATTGACCGACGACGCCCAAGTGCCACAGCTCTTCCGCACACTCCTCCGCCATTCTTCAAACATTGATGTTCGCCACTCGTCCCTCGTTACGCTTTTGACATTGGTTCCGCCACCCGATGACGGAGCGGACATGGTTTTGGAATTTGTTGAACGAGGCTCTGGACACGTAATGATCTCTTCCCTGTTGGAACAAATTGCCGATCATCCGCAGTTCGTGCCGCGCATCCGCGCCGCATTGCGCGACCGAACATGGGGGATGCAGCCTGTGAAAGGACTCAGTTTCGATCAGATGCAACTAGGTGGTGGCGGGAGGGGCTTGAGCGGAATCATGTCCGACAATAGCTCGGGAGCCATGGTCAGCGCGATGGGTGGCGGAGGTGTGGGAAGCGGCCTGTTGTTGAATGCCACCGGTCGCAGCGGCCTGATCGCAGCACTGGTTAACATCAAGGACAAGGCCAGTCCCTTCGTGGGCGACTTGCAGCACCAATTGGAATGGCTGACGGATCCGACTCAGCGTACTGTGACCTATCGCGCGGTGGCCATCCTCACTGGCCAAAAAGTACCTCCGTTATACCAGGGCTTCGAACTGCAACATTACCTCGATGCGCTGAATTCTCAAGACCTCGATACAGTAATCGCCGGTTTGCAAGCTATTAAAGCATTCTTTGAATCTCGAAACCCGGACCAAGACCTCTTGAATGTTGCCGTGATTCGAGTTGTTGAACGGGCCACAGCGTTTAACTTTCTGGATCCGCAAGTTGTCAAGAGCCCCATCGGCCGGGCTTTCTTGGGAGTTTTCGAATCGCCGGGGCGCGGCCGCAGAGAAGAAACGCTCAAGGCGCGAACAATTTTAGAGGAACAATTGACGCAAGTCCCCTCGGAATCAGCGCCCTTTGTTTTTTCCGTGTTCTACAACGCAAATTTAAGTAACTCCCAGAGTTTGTATCGATTCGCATCCAACTTTTTTGAGTCCGAATCAGATTTGTTGCGGCGGCGCGCATGGGCCTTGGCGCTAGAGTCCGGCAGCCAACTCGACAAGAATCGCCAAGATCAGTTGCTTTCCGGCCCCTCCACTCCAGAACTGAAGATGGCTTTCCTCCTAGATCGGCGAGCCCATGGCACGACGATTGCCGTCTCTGACGATTGGACCGATGCTGAACTGGCAACCCTGTTAAGTACGTTTGACCGGCCGCGACCCATTTCTGTGGCTATTGATTCGATGTTTGAACAACTCGTAAAACGCGCGCCGCGTGTGCTGGAAAAGGTTGAACCGATAACTCTCGATTTGTGGAATGGGCCTGATGGCTCCACACCCAAACCTCCCGGATCAAAAACCCTTTTGGAATTCTATCTGGTATTTCTTGAAAGGTTGGATTCGTCTGCTACGATTCAAACCACTACTCTAAAGCATCATGTGAATCCCCTGATTGACAACCTGACACAAATCCGAGTTCAGCTAGATCCACCATTGCAGCGCCGCGTGGATTCGTGGCTCAGCCAATTCAAATAACCCTTTACAAGTATGCCGTGCATGTGTGGCGGTTTCGCGATTAGATCGCCAAACATCAATGTGATCTCGCAATCGCCGATTAGCCTCCAATCCGCACCTTAAAAGCTCGTGTTCGAAATGGTCCGTTGTGGTACAATGCTCCAATAAAGTTCGCGTCGGCGACAGACTCGGAAACACGTGTTTGCGCAGGCTCAGTAGTACCAATGTTTCTTACTTTATGGACTTGCCTCCACCATCACTGGCCCTGGTTCCGTTAACCGTTTTATATCAGGACGATTACTTGGTCGCGGTGAACAAGCCGCCGGGGTTACTGGTCCATCGTTCGGATGCGACGCCTGGCAACGAACCCACTTTGTTAAGACATTTGCGAGATCAAATTGGTCGCTTCTTGTTTCCAGTCCATCGATTGGACCGACCCACTTCAGGTGTCATGGTTTATGCGCTGAGCTCGGAGATGGCTGCTCGCATGAACAAGCTCTTTTCTCAACGTCGCGTCGTCAAAACCTATCGAGCCATCGTTCGGGGTTGGATGGATGACCAGGGTGTAATCGACCTCCCCCTCAGAGAGCAGTTGGATTTTTCTATGGAAACCTACGAACAAACGTCCCGCTCCCTGCAGGCTGCACGTACTTGTTATCGAACATTGGCCCGTTACGAAATGCCTTGGCCAATGAACGGATTCCCGACCAGTCGATATTCAATGGTCCAGGTCCATCCCGAAACTGGGCGTTGGCATCAAATCCGTCGCCACCTCAATCATGTCGCCCACCCGATCATCGGCGATCATCGTCATGGCGATCACCGCCACAACGAACTCTTCGCCCACCACTTGGGCATTCACCGCATGCTCTTAGTCGCCGAACGCCTCGAATTCCCCCACCCCCACACCTCCATCTGGCTCACCCTCACCGCCCCCCTCGGCACCTCCTTCCCCCCAATAAGGACAGGCATTATCGTGATTTCCCGCTCAGAAACCCGA